>JAMWBU010000035.1 GCA_023819255.1 Candidatus Omnitrophota bacterium | reverse complement strand
TGATTTTGGCTTGAAGGGCGCGACCGATTCAAAATGGGAAATTAATTTTCAGAGAGTTTCAGATCATCTTCCAGAAGTTACATGGACAGGAAAAATCGACAACCCTGCCCAGTTCGGTCAGATCGTTTTCAAAACAACAAGCAGGTAATATGAAGAAAAATTGCTTTATTTCTCTTGCGATTTTAATTTTAGCTCCGGTTATGGCACTGGCGCAATCATGGTATTCAAGAAATCTGCAACTTAAGGAAATTTATCCTTCGAATGTCTGGACCTGTGTTGAAAAGGCGTGGCAATATCATAATACAGGCAATCATCAGAGGGAGGATATGTATCTTAAAAAAGCCGAGCAACTGACTCTTGCGGCAGAACCTTTTAATCCAAAAAATTGGCCTTCGCACTGGCCTCGAACGCAACAGGCCCTTGACATCCTGCGATATGCTCCTCCTTCTGCTTACATTTACAGAATATTAGGCGACTATTCAATGGACCATTCGAGAAATAAGGAAGCAATAAAATACTTTAAGATGTATTTGAATCATTCTTATATTCCCGATGCTGCGTATCTTTTCACTCTCGGGAACCTTCTGGAGGTTGAGTCCCTGTATCCGCAGGCAATTAGCGTCTATCAGGAACTTCTTGAATGTATTCAGGCAAAAAATTTCCATAATCAGACGGTTTCTGTTTCGAGCATCCAGCAAAGAATAAGAAGATTGAATGTCAGGATGGAACCGCAGATAGTGCTTGTTCTTGATATGAAGCTTCAGGATTTACCTAATTTTCTTTCAAATTCAAGGTCGATCTTTAAAGAAAAACTTGAGTCTCTCGACAGAAATTACGTTATCGTGAAGGATCAGGTTCTTAACAGAGTTTTTGTGGAACAAAAGCTTTCAATGCGCGAAATCGTCGATGATATGGAAGAAAGGGCGCGCATCGTAAAACTTCTGAATGCTCGGTATATCCTTGAGCCTTCTCTGGTTAAAATAGAAAATATGTATATATTCCAGGTCAAGGTATACAAGGCGGGTTTAAGAGACCCGGTAGAAATATATGAATACAGGAATGAAAATTATGAGTTTTTGCCGTCCTATTTTCAGAGATTTGCGTTGGAATTTCAGGGAAAGCAAATTCCGGCAGAGCTTCTAATCCCGGAAAACTCATATCAGTGGGTTAATGAAACATCTGATGAAATAACCGCGCTTGCTATCTCCGAAAATGGAAGCAGAGTTATTTCTGGCTGCAAGGATGGAAGAGTTTATATATTCAACAGGGCAGGCAGGCTCTACAGAGCTTTCAAACAGCAGGATGAGATTGTTCAGGTTGCAATTTCGCCAGACGGAAATTACTGCGCCTGGGCTTCTATTGACGGAAGAATATCAATGGCAGAGGGCGGCAAAATAATATTTGAAAAAAAGGTTAAAAACCTGGTAAGATCGATTTCCATAGCCGAAAATGGAAAATTCTGGGCTTATGCAATCGATAACAAAATTTATTATCTTGATTCAAAGGGCGAAATTTTCTGGACGCGCGAGCTTCCAGATTGGGCAGGCAGTATAAAAATAAGTCAGGACTGTCTCTGGCTCCTTGCTGGAACAACATCAGGGGACTTTTTAGTTTATAATAACGAGGGAAACCTTGCCTGGAGTGCGAAGTTTGGCGGCGCTGTTGAAAAAATTCGCGTTTCTCCGGAAATCGGATACGCAAGCGCCGGGCTCAAAAACAACCTTATTCATCTTGTTTCAATAAGCGGAACAGAGATACTTAAATTCGCTTCCGGCGATAGTGTGCGGTTTTTAACCTTTAATCAGGAAATTCTGGAGGCGCTGACCGGCATCTGGAACCAGTGGTATTATTTTCCTGACGCGGAAAAAAAGAGGATATGGTATTTTTCAATAGATAAATCTGTCAAAATAGCAGATTCAGCTTTATCGTGTAATTTTTATGTCCTTGCAAAAGGCAAAAGTTTGCTTGCCTACACTGTAAAATGGAAATAGATTGAATAAATGCGATTTGAAATAAAATTTGAAGATTTGTTCTCAGGCGTTCGATAACGACACAGGAATAAAATTAATCAAAATTTTAACATAGAAAACTAAAAAGCCGAATCTGACATCTGCAATCAAAAGCAGGACATTTTATATTTATGACCAAGGAGGAATAAGATGGTTAAAGTGGCAATTATAGGAGCGGGTTTTATGGGCGCTATGCATGCCGAAGTTTATTCTCAATTGCCGAATGTTAAAATAGCTGCAATTGTTGATGGAAGAGGAGAAAAAGCGAAGTCTCTCGCCGAGAAGTATAGCGCGATTCCTTATCTTGACGCCGATCAGATTCTCGCAAAGCCTGATATTGCGATAATTGACATATGCCTGCCGACTTTTCTTCACAAAGAATATGTAATAAAAGCAGCGCAAGCCGGAAAGGATGTTGTATGCGAAAAACCGATTGCTCTTACGGTGGAAGACGCAAATGAAATGGTTGATGTTTGCAAAGCAAAGAAAGTCAGGTTTATGGTGGCGCATGTGATTAGATTCTGGCCCGAATACGCATTTGTGAAAAAAAACTATGACCAGGGAAGATTTGGGAAGCTTATCACAATCACCTGCGCAAGGTTGAGTCCAAAACCGACATGGGGTTGGCAGAACTGGTTGCTCGACAGCAGCAGATCAGGCGGAGCGCTTTTCGACCTTCATATACACGATGTAGATTTTATTCTTTACCTGCTGGGAAGAAACCCTGTTTCTCTTTATTCTAAAGGCACTTTCTCACCAGAAGAAGGATACACGCATGTTTTTACCACATACAATTTTTCAGATCACATTACCGCCTTTGCTGAAGGCGGCTGGGATATGACCTCGAATTTTCCATTTGAAATGAAGTTCATTGCTCAATTTGAAAAAGCAGTGATCGATTTTGATTCAACATCAAATCCGACTCTGACTGTTTATTATGCTGATGGAAGAATTGACAGGCCCCAGCTTGAAAGGAAGACAGCCCAAGTTTCAGGAGGTAATATTTCAGATCTTGGCGGTTATTTTTTTGAGCTTAATTATTTTATTGACCACGTAGTACATAACAAAGAATTTCAGGTAATCACTCCTCAGGATGCTGTGAATAGTCTGGGGATTGTGATAAAAGAGCTGGAATCTCTTAAAACAGGCAAGATAATAACCCTTTGATTTGTAAGGATTTATAAGGGTGTGATTTAATTTAAACTCTTTCAAGGTTTTTTCCCTTTTTTTCCTCCTTTGTAAAGGGGGACAGAAAGGGGGATTTTGAAAAAATGTAAGAAAGCAAGATCTATAATTTTATATGCTCATCTGCGTCGCCCGCATTTTCAAGTTCATACATAATAATTGAGAGCGCTGCAATTGTTGCGGTTTCAACGCTTAGTATTCTTGTTCCCAAACTTGCGATAAGAATCCCTTTTTCTTTTGCAAAATCTTTTTCTTCTTCTGTAAATCCGCCTTCTGGTCCTATAAAAATTCTCAACGAAGTGTCTTGATTTATTTTTTTTAATAAATCAGGTAGGGCTTTTTTCAAGTCATTTTTTGACTGTTCCCAGAATAAAATGCCAGGTGCTCCATCAGGGATAATGCTGTTAAAATCAAGGGGCAAGCAAATCTCAGGTATTTTTGTTCTTCCTGCTATTTTACTGCCTTCCGCAACTATCTTTCTCCACCGCTGTATCTTATCTTTTTTAAGCAGTTTTTCTATATTGTTAACGCTTCTTGAACTACTAAAGGGTGTAATTTTTGAAACACCCAGTTCAGATGCTTTTTTCAATACATTTTCTAATGTCGAGGTTTTACACAAAGCAATACATAACTCAACAGAAATAGATGTTTCTCTGCTATTTGAAAATCTCTCTTCAATGATATCTGTTTCAATATACGCACCTGCTGCTTTAGTTATTTTCAACTCATATTCGACTCCGCTGCCGTCAAAAGCATAGAATCTTGACCCGGGGCCCATTCTCAAAACATTTTTTAAATAATGCGCGGGCTCTCCAGAAATAAAAACCCTCTTTTCTATTTTTTTGTGGTTGTAAAGATATATTCTCCTCATTTCGTTATTTCAACTATTTTGTTTCTGCTTTTGTGGCCGGAAACGATTTTAACTGCGGATTTTGGAACATCAAAATATTCTGCTATAAGTTTGATAAGAGCACTGTTTGCTTTTCCTTCGACTGGTTTCTCATTGACATAGACTATAAGTGACCTATCCTGATTTTCAACAACCTTTTCTTCCCGTGAATATGGTTTAACTTTTATAATGAACCTCATTAAAATTTTACTTCTATTTTTTTTCGGGATTCTTCTTCTGCTTGAAAATAAGGCTTTTCTGTGTCAAGATTGAAAGCACGGACAAATAGCATAACAGGAAAGCTTTTTGCGATTCTGTTGTATCTATTCACGGCTTCATTGTATCGTTTTCTTTCAACCGCTATTCTATTTTCGGTTCCTGCAAGCTCGTCCTGAAGATGCAGAAAATTTTCACCTGCTTTCAATTGTGGATAGTTTTCAACAACCAAAAGCAACCTGCTGAGTGCTTTCTCAAAGCTCGATGAAGCTATTTCTTTTTCTTTAACTGACTTTGCGTTAAGCAAAGAACTTCTCGCGTTTGTCACTTCAATAAATACCTCTTTTTCGTGCTTAGCATAACCCTTTACTGTGGCTACAAGATTTGGAATCAAATCAGCCCTTCTTTGAATAACATTTTCAACCTGAGCCCACGCTTGCCTGACACCCTGGTCAAGAACAATAAGCCGATTATACTGAAACTTCAAAGCTTGATAAATAATTACGAAAAACAAAAGCACTAATATCGTAACAATCCATTTTTTTTTCATACATCCTCCAGTGTTGCATAAATTTTACTCTGAAATCTGAGAAAAATAAAGCAAGCGTATATCATTTGAATAATCGGGAAATTTGGATATTTTTGCTTCTTTTTGACTGCTTAAGAAAAAAGGGTGGGTGAGGGGATTTGGCGCCCTCGCCTCCCACTGCGGCTCGGGTCGACCCGGCCCGCCTCACCGCCTCGGCGGGCTTGCCATACAGCGCTCTTTATTCATCGCGCCGGCAACCAGCCGCACAAGTCCTCGCACTTGCTCGGACTTATACGTCTTGGTTCCATTCAAATCCCTCTTATTAAGAAAAAAGGGTGGGTGAGGGGATTTGGCGCCCTCGCCTCCCACTGCGGCTCGGGTCGGCCAGCCGCACAAGTCCTCGCACTTGCTCGGACTTATACGTCTTCGCTCCATTCAAATCCCTCTTATTAAGAAAAAAGGGTGGGTGAGGGGATTTGAACCCCCGGCATCCAGAGCCACAGTCTGGCGCTCTATCCGCTGAGCTACACCCACCATAACTGGCGACTTAATATTTTACACAAATTTTTATTGTAGTAAAATTTAATGGACGGCTTCCAATAAAAAAAAGGATATGAAAACATTACTCTTTCTCGTCTCGGTAATGACAGTCCTGTGTGGGTGCATTCAGAAAGAACTGGCGATATCCATACCAGTAATAAATGAAAACGAAATGAAAAAAGAGATAGTAATAAATACAGGGGACCTTATAAAATTTGCGCTTGAGTCCAATCCCACAACAGGCTACCACTGGCATGTCAAATATGATTCTGAAATTCTTCGTCTTACGGAGAATCAATTCATTGAAGGAGGAAAAACCGGTCTTGCAGGTAGCCCTGGCACTCAGAAATTTGTTTTCAGGGCTGTAAAAACCGGCGAAACTATAATTCAATTTTCCTACATTAGAGAATGGGAAAAGAACACTCCACCGGCAAAAAAAATCGTTTGCCAGGTGAAAATCAATTGACTGCAGCCATGCTAAATCTTAAAGGTAAGCAGGCGCTTATTACTGGCGGAAATTCAGGAATAGGCTTTGGAATTGCAAATGCCCTTGCGACTGCAGGCGCAACAGTTGTAATAATCGGTAGAAATGGCAGAAAAAATGAATTGGCACTAAAGACACTAAAAGGTATTAACAATTCCTGTTATGCTCTAAGGTTTGATCTGTCAAGAATAGAAAAAATAGCGGAATTTTATAAGGATGCAGAAAAAGAATATGGAACATTTGATATACTGGTCAATTGTGCAGGAACAACTATCAGAAAAAGAGCGGATAGAATAACACTGAGAGAATGGGAAAAAGTCATCGGATTAAATCTTACCAGCACATTCATACTTACCCGAGAATGGGCAAAATCCCTGATTAAAAAAAATGCTGCTGGCACCTGTATTATAATTTTATCCCTCATGTCAGAAGTAGCAAGACCTACAACTGCTGCCTACGGCGCCTCTAAGGCAGCATTAAGACAGCTTGTAAGATCGCTTGCTGTCGATTGGGCTAAGTTTAATATAAGAGTGAATGGAATTTCTCCTGGGTACATAAGGACAGAATTGACTGAACCTCTCTATAATGATCCGGAGTTTTCAAAATGGGTCCGCCAGAGGACGCCACTTGGAAGGTGGGGAAAACCCGATGACATTGGGCCAGTTGCTGTTTTTTTGTGTTCAGATGAAGCAAGTTTTATTACAGGGCACACTATTTTTGTTGATGGTGGATTCCTTGCAACAATCTAGGTTAATGTTTTCCTGAAATGTTTCACTATAAGGTTTTTTACAAAGAAAATGTGAGTTATGAAAAAATGTGCGCATCTAAGCCAGTGGATTTCAGGTTTTCCTAAGGCGTTCCATAGTTTTTCTGTATATTGCGGTCTTACCGAAGTATCATACCTTGCGTTTATCATCAATATATTTGAGGAAGGTTTTGCATAAGAGAGCGGGTCTATTCCCTTCCATCTTGAGGATAGTTGTTCTCTCGTAATTTGCGAAAACAGTTTTCTTTTGTATATTCTTGCGATGAAATCTCTTGAGTCCCATAACATACCCGCGATGTCTCCCCCACCAACAATGTATACCCCAGAGGATATTCTTTCGTCGACTGATTGCGCGATAGCAGAAATAGTGGCTCCAAGACTGATTCCAAGTATACCAATTTTTTTGTTTTCCTTTTCGAGAAAATCAATCGCTTTGCGCACATCGACCACAGATTGTATCAGACCCCTTTTGAAAATCTCAGGCCAGTCAAAATTTTTTGGAACTCCTTTAAGCGGTCTGCCTTTAGGAATTCTTGCGGGGGCATACGGCATTATAAGCATAAAACTGGAAATTCCTTTTTTTGCGAGGCTTTCGCAAAAATACCTTGTTGTCAATACCATTGAAATGCCATGGATGACAATAACTGCCTTACCTGGAAAACTGGTTCGAAAGTAATATCCCCACACTTTATCGCATACTGGAATTCCAACCGGATATGCAGATGGAAATTCAACTTGAAGAACCTGATACTTCCTATTTTTTCCAGTTGTCTTTAAGTTAAAATTTTCTTTTTTTTCGTAATCAAAAATGATAGGCATAATATTATTTTAATTTTTTGTCCAGGTTTTTCAACTAAAAATGCAAGATTATTTGCTATCCAAAAAAATAAGAGTTATCATTTAGTGAAATATTGAAAAGGAGGTCCAGTGGCAAAAAAATTTGGAAAAATTGAAATGACAGTGTGGAAGTTTATAAGACTGGTTGTTTTCCTTGTCATTGCTATTGTTGGTTTTGTTCTTGCTCACTTTAACCCTCAATTTGCGACATTTGGCTGGGGTTTCACATTTGGATTGGTAGGAATGGCAATCTTAATCGGATGAAATCATTTTGCCATTTCTAAGATGGTTTGTTGCAGTTTTCCTATTTCTTTTCTGCTTGCTGCGCCAGTGCTTTTGCCCCATTTAAGACCCTGCTGAGAAGGGAAAAGGCCTGTATCTATGAAATGCTGTGATATTTTTTTGATTTCCTTTATTGCGAAAAAAATTTCTCCTTTTTCATTTTTTGTTATATCTAAATGGTCTTCTGGAATTTGATGAATCCTTTTTGCGGAAATATAAGCCAGACCGTTCAGCATTACAAAGGGCTCTGTGTGTATTAGAGGTATTAGAGGTTGATGTATTTTCCCGCCAATATAATCCAAATAATGAGTAATGTTTTCTAATAGGAGTTCTCCATTTGGCTCAATTACCATTTCTTTTTTTCCATTTTTCCATTGAATTTCGCATCTTACAAAGGTGCCGGACTCAGCATGCGCATAGCCTTCAAAATGTATGGTTGCGTTCTCGCAGTATATCCTTTCAATATCATTTGTTTTTTCGTCACATGCGTGAGTAAGCGAAATTCTCAATTCCGGCACATTTTTTGTTGAGGCATTTACAAATACTGTATCTGTTCCCTGTATGTTGTTTGCCCTGTAAAGTTCGGCCTGCACAATTTCAATCGGATCATACGAGAAAATTCCATCTTTTCCACACCAGAACAATATGTTTTGAACATAATGGCTTATTGCGTTTCCTAAGCAAGAATCAAGTACAATCTTCCCGTTCAGGGTCAATCTTCCTGCCCAGGTTGACCTCTTGAAGTAAGATACAGGTCTCGGCCACATACCGATAAATGTAATTTTTTCTATACTTCCAAACTCGCCATCAAGAATTCTTTGTTTTATTTTCTGCCTGAGATTCTGAATAATAAAATTAAAACCGACATTGGTTTTTTTTCTATTGAAAGAATCAAGTTTCATCATTTCAAGTAGTTGTTGATAATCAAGGGTAGGTGGTTTTTCAAGATGGACTGGAATCTGTCTCCTTACACATTCAGCATGCATTTCAGCATGGAGATGGATTGGCGCGGGAATTGTAATAAAGTCGAGTTTCTTATAAAATTTTTCAAGCATATCAGTATAGCTTATGAAAATTTCGACATTTCTTTCTCTGAACTGAAATTTTTCTATCAAAGGCTTGAGATTTTCTAAGTTAATATCGCAGGTACAAATAAGTTTTAGTACTTGCTTTTTCTCAAGTTCGTATATAACCCTATGATGCGCGGCAGCAAAACCCCCAATTCCGATGATGCCAACCTTTAATGGATTTCCACTCATTTTTGCATTAAATGTTTTTTAACCCAGGGAATTGCTTCTTTTCCGTGCCAGCGGTGTTCTCCTTTGAAAACATCATGTTTGAAAAATTTTTCGGCTTTGAGAACACTGTAGGCTTTTTTTATTATTGATACCTGAGAATATACATTTTTTAGGCCACTTTTACCGTTTAAGGTATCTTTTGAACCTGTTTCAACAAGAAGGGGTCTTGGCGCGATAAGAGTCGCAATGTCACCCATATCAACGTAGTTATAAAGCTGCGGAACATAATTGCAGGAGCAGTTTGTGCACATTTCAAGGAGAGATTCTTTATAACCGTACATATAACCACTTATCACGCTGCAACTTATTCTATCATCAAGTGCACTTGCCCAGAGTGTTTGCAATCCGCCACCAGAAAGTCCGGCGCATGCAATTTTACCTTTGTCCACATCATTTCTTGAGAGAATGTAGTCAATCAACCTGTGGATATCCCATGTCCACATTCCTGTTACTGTCATTCCAAGAGGAATTGCCATATTATTAAGCCAAAGGCAGGATTGGGTAAGGATATTTCCCTTTGCCCATTTTTCCTGTCTTTCACCAAAGCCTCTTGCATCAGGGCAGAAAACAAGGAACCCTTCTTTAACAAATTTAACACCATAATCGTAATTGTAGTACTCTATCTGCTTTGCTATTTCGGGAATATCTGATCTTCCTGCAACAGAATACTTGCCGCCACTACCGTGGCCGTGCAAAGCAATAACCACAGGATAGGTGGTCCTATCGTCTTTTGGCTTAAGCACATAAAGCGGCATTATTACGCCTGGCTCAGTTTTTATCTCCATGTGTATTCGGATATAATCGTCGGCCTGATGGGTTTCATAAACCCCGGGATCAAAATTACAGGGTCTGAACCTGTAATAGCCGATAAGCTCCTTTAGTTTTCTTCTCGTTTTTTGTTTCCACTGGAGAAACTGTTTTTTATTTTTTGCATCAAAGGCAAGAAGTTTTTTTTGTTTGTCAAAAACCTTCAAAAGGTGTTGGGCGACCGTATATCTTGTTTCTTCATTTTTCACGAAGCTCCCTCCTTTTTTGTAAAAAAAAAATTTCCGGATTGCGTCGGATTTCTTTATAGATTACCAAAAAATTTAAAGGTGTCAAAATCAAATTCACTATGGAGGAGGTAAGATATGCTATAATTAATTATTATGAGCTTTCTTGAACTTGTCAGAAGGCGTCAGAGTGTAAGGAGTTACAGGTCTGATCCTGTTCCGGTCGATGTTCTTGAGAGATGCTTTGAAGCGGCGCGGCTTGCTCCTTCTGCCTGTAATTCTCAGCCGTGGTATTTCATTGCAGTTAAAGACAGAGACGTGATAAGAAAAATTGCGGATAGGGCGTTTTCTGGTATCTATGCGCTGAATCGATTTGCAAAAGAGGCACCTGTTATCGTAGCTGTGGTCACAGAACGGTCCCGTTACACGGCCTGTCTTGGCGGATATTTTCGCGGCACTAAGTACAACTTGATTGATATTGGAATAACAGTTGAACATTTTGTTTTACAGGCGACAGAGGAAGGCCTCGGCACATGCTGGATAGGATGGTTTAATGAAAGAGAGGTTCACAGAATACTCGGTATTCCGAACAGGCGCAAGATTGACATACTGATAACTGTCGGATATCCTGCTTTTGACGAAATAAAAACAAAAAAAAGAAGAGCGCTTGATGAAATACGCAGGTATATCTAACTAAATTTAATGGGGGTTAAGATGAGAATTTTAAAATTTAGAAAGACGGCTGTGTTCGCTGGGGTTTTTATTTTCATGGCCAGCAGTGTTTTTGCCGCGCCTCCAAGAACGCTTGTGAAAAGGATTGATAAAGCAAAGGAATTTCTTGATGATATAATGGAGGCGCCAGACACCGAAATTCCCGCTGCTTTAATTGAGAAATGCCGCGGAATTGTGATTATGCGACAGTACAGGGCAGGTTTTGTTTTTGGAGTGAAGGGTGGATTTGGAGTCGCTCTTGCAAAAGATGAGAAAACAGGCCAGTGGAGTCCTCCTGCATTTGTCAGGGCAGGTGAGGGTAGTTATGGCGTTCAGATAGGAGGGCAGGCAGTAGACTCCATACTGTTAATTATGAATAAAGATGGGATGGAAATGTTGATAAGAACAAAATTTAAACTTGGTGTTGATGGTTCTGTTGCGGCAGGTCCTATTGGCAGAGACGCTTCCGCAAAGCTGGGTCCAGGAACAGCAATTTTGGTTTACTCACGTGCGAAAGGATTGTATGCAGGAGCCACAATCGAAGGCGGAGTTATACTTAATGATGATGAGGCAAATCAGCAATTTTATGGCATAAAAGGGTTAACAGCACAGGATATCCTTTTTGCTGGTGCAGTCGAAGTACCTGAATGCGCAAAAGGATTGATAGGTGCTTTGAAATACTATGAAACACGTTATCAAGAATTGAAAGAAGAAAGAGCAAAATAAATTTACTGGAGGATTGAGCCAGGATGAAAACCGTAGAAATTAAAACACGGTTCGGTACAAACAAAGTAATCCAGAAGGTAATTGATGATCTCTGGAAAGCGGGCGGGGGAACAGTAAAAATTGGTGCCGGAGTTTTTGTTATGTATGATTCCTTGCATTTAAGACCTAAGGTAAATATCAAAGGTGAAAGAAATGGGACGGTCCTTAAGAAGTCAGATTGTGTTTCTTCTGAGCTTTCCGCAGATCTTGGTTATGGGCATTATGATATATCGGTAAGAAAGCCACATCTGTTCAAAGTCGGGATGGGTGTTTATATTAAGGATGACCAGGGAATAGGGTTTTACGGAACTGTTGCCACGATCACCTGGAAGGACAAAGATAGAATTGGAATAAGCAGGATGCTCAACCACGATTACGCAAGAAGCAGAAACGCTGTTGTTTCGACTGTTTTTCCGGTCATAAGCGGATATTTCGTTGATGACATAATCATTGAGGATCTATTGATAGATGGCAATAGTAAAAAAAATTTATTTATTGATGGTTGTCGGGGGGGCGGAATTTTTCTTCTCCAGTGCCACAGGTTAAAGTTGAATAATCTCGTTGTTAAAAATTACAATGGTGATGGCATAAGTTTCCAGCAGTGTACGCGCCTTCAAATAACTAATTGCGAGATTACGGCAAATTCTGGATCAGGACTTCATCCCGGAAGTGGTTCGGCTGGAGCAGTAATAAAAAACTGTGTTATATCAAAAAATGGAAAAGATGGTGTGTTTTATTGCCTCAGAGTTTCGCATTCATTGCTTGAGTCCTGCAGGATAGCTGAAAATGGAAATGATGGGATTTCTATCGGAGCGAGAGACACAGATCACGTCATAAGAAAAAATGCCATTGTTAACAACAACAGATACGGGATTTATTTCAGAGAAGCCGATCGTGTTATGGGTGGCCACAGAAATTTCATTGATTCAAATATGATTAGCGGAAATTGTCGAAAATCAGGCGTGTCTGAAATTTTCATAGAAGACATAAACGATGATATCTGGTTTAGAGCAAACAAAATATCTGGCGCGACAAAATACGGCATTGTTGCAGGCAATAATTGTAAGAGAATTTATGTCGAAAAAAATAATGTTTTCAGCGGTTTTGAAAAAAAAGCCATAAAACAGAACAACAACACTGAATTGCCATTGTGCAAACTGCCTGCTAAGATTTATTCAGGTCCTGAATTTATCAATAAAAAGAAAGTCAGGCATCTTAATATTGAATCGGGTTAAATTTTATAGTAAAATTTTGCCCATCGATTGTGCACACATAGAACCTCGCAAAAGGAGGAAAATATGGTTTACAAAGAAAAAAAATTAGGAATTCTTGTTGGGGGAGGACCGGCGCCGGGAATTAATGGAGTTATTGGCTCTGCGACTATGGAGGCATTAAATAATGGTCTCGAAGTTATCGGAATTTATGACGGTTTTAAGTGGCTTTCTCAAGGCGATACGGGTCATGTCAAAAAGCTTTCTATTGCAGATGTCATAAAAACACGTTTTGATGGCGGCTCCATTCTTAATACATCAAGAGAAAATCCCACAAAGAGCCAGGATAAGATGAAAAATGTGGTTGAGGCCCTAAAAAATCTCGGGATTGGCTATCTTGTTACCATAGGTGGAGACGATACCTGTTTTAGCGCGAGTCAAACAAGCAAGGCTGTCGGAGACAGGATACGGGTTGCTCATGTTCCTAAAACTATTGATAATGATTTGCCTCTTCCGGCAGGCATGCCAACATTTGGATTTCAAACAGCGAGGCATGTCGGAGCTGAACTTGTTGCAAATCTCGTTGAAGACGCCAGAACCACTCACAGATGGTATCTTGTTGTGGCGATGGGAAGAACCGCAGGACACCTCGCACTTGGAATGGGAATAAGCGGAGGAGCCGCATTAACCATCGTGCCTGAAGAATTTGGACATAAACCGACAATTGACGAAATATGCAGCATAATAGAATGCTCGATATACAAAGCGAAGGCGCTGGGACAGGATTATGGAGTTGTGGTTATTGCCGAAGGTGTTGGAGATTTGTTAAAGGAAGAATTAAAAGATAACCCGCTTGTTGTTGTTGAATATGACGAACACGGGCATTTCAGAATGGCTGAAGTTCCATTGTGTCTGATAATAAAGCGCGCCCTTAACCAGAGGTTTAGGGATAGAGGCGAAAAAGCGCAGTTTATCGACATCACAATCGGATATGAATTGAGGTGCGCAAGACCAGTACCGTTTGATGTGGAATACACTCACAAGCTCGGCTTTGGAGCAGTTAGATACCTGCTTGATATGCTTGATGGAGGATATAAAACTGGCGCAATGATTTCAATTCAAACAGAGAAAATCGTTCCCATACCCTTTGATAAGATCCTGAATCCGGAAACAGGGAAAACTGCGGTAAGGAATCTCGATATCGCTTCCGACCTGTACAGGACAGCAAGAAGAATGATGGTCAGGGTTGAAAAAGAAGATTTCGACAATCAATCAATTCTTGAAAAAATTGCGCAAGCAGCGAAAATGCCGGCCGAAGAATTCAAGAAGAAATACGAATTCATCGCGAGATAAAATCATCAGTCAATTAAAGAGAACGCAAATCAAAGGGCTGCGGCGAATATCAATCGCGGATAGATATTGTTTTTAGCAATATGAAGTGGTAAAATCTTTCCCATGTTGAGAGAACTTCTTTCGCCCGAAATCAAGGAGCTAATTGAAAAAAAAGAATGGCGAATTCTGAAGGAAATACTTTCAGAATGGGCTGCTCAGGATATTGTTGATCTCATCCACAATGTTGCAGAGAACGAAGCCGACATTATTTTCAGGATTCTTCCAAGAGACCTTGCTGCAGAGGTATTTAGCGAACTGGATAAGAATGAACAAAAAAAGATTCTGAAGCAAATCAGCAGCGAACACATTAAGGAAATTTTTCTTGAACTCACACCTGACGATAGAACTGATTTTTTTGAGGAACTTCCCGCTGAAATAACAAAAAAACTTCTCAACCTGCTTCCGACTGAAGAAAGAAAAGAAACAATGATGCTTCTTGGATATCCTGAGAAAAGCGTGGGCAGGTTAATGACTCCAAGATTTGTTGCAATTCGTTCTGGATGGACTGTTTCTCAAGCACTGGAGCATATTAGAAAATTCGCCGGCCGCGCAGAAACAATTGATGTGGTTTATGTTGTTGATGAAAACTGGCGCTTGCTTGATGAAATATCCCTCAAAGACCTTATTCTTGCTCCGCCAGATGAAAGAATTGCGAATCTTATGGACAGGGAATATCATTCGGTCGTGGCAAATGATGACCAGGAAGTAGCGGTCGACATAATGAAAAAATACAACATCAATGTTTTGCCGGTGGTGGATACAAAAAATGTTCTGCTGGGCGTCATTACTATTGACGATGTTCTGGATGTGTACGAAGACGAAGTTACAGAAGACATTCAAAAAAGCGCAAGTGTTTTTCCATTTGAAGTTAGTTATAACACAACCACTGTGATTACCATGTTCAAAAAAAGAATAATATGGTTGCTGATGTTAGCCATCGGCGGCACCTTAACTGGAAGCGTTATTTCTTCGTTCGAGGAAACGCTGGGAAGATTTATTGCGCTCGCCGCTTTTATTCCCGTGCTTATCGGCACTGGTGGGAACATTGGAACACAATCAGCAACCCTTATTATCAGGGCTCTGGTCACAGGAGATATTACACCAAAGAAATGGTTTGATGTGGTCAGGAAAGAAATATTTGTCGGACTGATAATTGGAGTAACTCTTGGTTGCGTCCTGGCGATATGGAGTTATTTTATGAAGAGTTCTCCGATTATTAGTTTGATTATAGGTCTCAGCGTTGTTTTTATATCTTTGTGGGCAAACATTGTTGGAAGTCTGCTGCCTATAATTTTAAGAAAGTTACATCTTGATCCTGCGGTTGTCAGCAGTCCTTTTATCTCAACAATTCTTGATGTTAGCGGACTTTTGATATATTTTTCAGTAGCCGTATCTTTATTATGATAGAGTGCGATTAAAAAATTCAATGGAAAAATCGATAATATTGCCAGTTAACAGAGCGATATCAAAAATCAGGCCGGTTTCAATCGAAGAAGTAAAAATTGATGGCTTTTTTAGTTACTATCTCGAGAGAAATAGAAATGTTAGCGTGCCTTATCTCTATAGGTTGTTTGAAAAATATGGAACTGTTGAAAATTTTAGAGTGGCTAGCGGCGTAAAAAAAGGCGAAATAACACGAAGACTAGCGACAGATTCTGACCTTTATAAATGGATGGAAGCATTATCATGGGATCAACAGAATTGTTACAACATAATTAAGGTGAAGTTTCTTGATAGAATGATAGATCTTGTTTCGAAAGCGCAGGAGAAATCTGGATATATTGAGACACATTACACCAGGACTTTCAAGAAACACAGATTCAAATTTCTTGAAAACAGTCATGAACTTTACTGCGGCGGCCATCTAATCCAGGCTGCCATTGCGCACCACAGGAGTACCGGCAAGGATAATTTTCTTGATATTGCTTTAAAGTGGTCGGATTTTATCTGCAAGAAATTCGAGAAAAATCAAGTCAAACAAAATGATGGCCATCCCGAAGTCGAAATGGCTCTGGTTGAATTATACAGAACAACCGGCGAAAAAAAATATCTTAATCTCTCTGAAAAACTTATGGATATGCCGTATGTGCATCTTGGCAATAAAAAATTTTTGCAGATGGAACAGGTTATGGGACACGCTGTGAGGATGATGTATTTACTATCTGGCGCAACAGATTATTATCTTGAAACTGGAGACAAAAAATTCTATGAAAAAATCAAAGAATTGTTTGATGACCTTTACTCCGGCAAATATTACATTACGGGAGGAGTTGGTTCTCGTTATCATGGAGAGTCGTTTGGTTTTAGATATGAACTTCCGAATATGATGGCATACTGCGAAACCTGCGCCTCAATTGCGCTTATGATGTGGATGTACAGAATGTTTTTTGTTGAACAAAATCCAGAATATTTCGATCTTTTCGAGCGCACTCTTTATAACGCTTTTCTATCTGCTGTCTCTCTCGATGGGAAGAAGTATTTTTATGTTAATCCTCTGGCGTCAAACGGGTTCCATCAAAGACAGGATTGGCACAAAACAACTTGCTGTCCGCCAAATTTCCAGAGGTTTATGGCAAGTTTGCCGGCATATTTCTACGCAGCCGGCGAGAATGAAGTCTGGATTAACATCTATGATAAGAATAAGGCAACTATCAGAACCAGCGATGTAAATGTTGTTTCATTAAACGTTACTACGGAATATCCCTGGAGCGGTAAAGTTAAAATAGATATGAGACAGAAGATTCCGGTAAAAACGCAACTGTATCTGAGAATTCCCTGGTGGAGTGAAAAAACAAAAGTCAGATATCAGGGTAAGATCAATTTTGCAGAAAGATCATCCTATTTTAGGCTTGAAATTTCAAAGCTGTTCGGCACTATTGAAATTGAATTTGATGTCAGGAGTCAATTTTCTTCCTGCAATCCTGCAGTTGAATCAAACAGAAATTGCGTTGCTATAACAAGAGGCCCTGTCATTTATTGTCTTGAAGATTGCGACAATCCATTTGATATTTTTAATCTTTTTTTGCCTCAGCAGTCGCTTAAAGAGAAATCCGTCAATTTCCCGTTTAAAATTATAGAGGTTAGCGGCGAGGGAATGTTGAACGTGAAAAACACCGAAATATTGTATCACAATAGATTTCCTGAATATGGATTTCAAAAGGTCAAATTCAAAGCAATACCCTACTTTGTTTGGGCAAACAGGGGAAAATCAAGTATGATTGTGTGGGTGAATGCCTGTATGAAATAAAGGATAAATATTATGACACGCAAGGAAAAATTTACAACCGATCGGCTTATTAAAGGGCTTGTTAAAAAATATGGAAGCCCATTGTTTGTGATTTTTTTGCGCGAGATAGATAAAAGGATTCAACTTTTTCGCGGCGCGCTGCCGAGAGTTGAACCATATTACGCGGTAAAAGCGAATCCTCATCCTTCTATCCTTCGTTTTCTTATTAAGAAAGGACTGGGATTTGATGTGGCCTCGAAAACAGAGATTGAAAATATCATTAAGTATGGCGGAAAAAAGGAGAAACTGATTTTCGCCAACACGGTAAAATCACCGGATGCCTTGAAATATGCCGCGAAAACAGGTGTGGACCTTATGACTTTTGATTCAGAATATGAACTGAACAAGATAGCTAAGTTTTGTCCTGGCGCAAGGGTTATCGCGAGAATTAAGGTCCCAAATGTTGGCTCTGTGGTGGAGTTATCTCTCAAGTTCGGAGTTGAGCCCGCAGACGCGATCGCGCTTCTTATAAAGGCGATAAAACTCGGTCTTAAACCAGCAGGAATAAGTTTTCATGTAGGCTCGCAATGTACGGAAGTTTCAAATTTTATCGAAGCTCTTGAACTTGCTTCAATAATTTTTCATGATGCGCTTTTGAAAAAAATTGCTCTTGAAATACTTGATATCGGCGGTGGATTCCCAATAACACATTTTGACAATGAGGTCGATATCTTCCCGTCGATGGCTGAAAAAATAGGCGGCGAAATCAACAGGTTATTTGATAAAAGCATAAGAGTCATTGCGGAACCAGGACGTTTTATCGCTGGACCGGCGTGCATTTTAATAACCAGAGTTATCGGCAAGTCAATCAGAAACAATAAACACTGGTATTATCTTGATGACGGCGTATATGGATGTCTGTCGGGAATTGTTTATGACCATTGTAAATATCAGTTTAAAGTATTTAAGAAGGGACCCACTCAGTTATCAACGCTTGCAGGACCCACCTGCGATTCATTTGATGTTGTTTCTGTAAGCGAGGACCTGCCCGAGCTTGAATGCGGGGATATTGTTTACATTGAGAATATTGGCGCATACTCCATTGCGACAGCCACAAATTTCAACAGCATTTTGCCCGCAAGAGTCATTACGATAAACAAGGAGGTATAGATGAAGAGAACTCATAGATTAAGAGAAAATGTGAGCGATCTGCCTGACTGGATGAAAAAAAAGAAATGTCCGCATAAGGAAAAATATCTTTCAGGATTGAGAATTTTACCGCCAAAAATAACCGGCAAAGAAACTCTGGAAAATCTTGTTGAAAACACATTCCTCGCTTATAACGCGGCGCGACTAAAAGAGGGCTGCAGACTTTTTACGGAAAAAATGCTCCGTGATGATGTTACAGTTGGAATGAGCCTTGCGGGCGCGCTGACTCCTGCGGGCCTTGGATGTTCAACTGTTGTTCCGCTTATTGAAGCCGGATTTGTTGACTGGATTGTTGCGACAGGCGCGAATTTGTATCATGACCTGCACTTCGCATTCAATCTTCCGCTTTATGTTGGCTCCCATCTTGTCGATGACGCCGACCTTAGAAAAAACGATGTTGTGAGAATCTATGATATCTTTCTTGGGTATTCTGATTGCCTGATGAACACAGATGAAATATTAAGATCCATTCTTGTTCAACCCGAGTTTCAAAAAGAAATGGGCACATCTGAATTTTATTATCTGCTTGGCAGATACGCAAACGAATTTGAAAAACAGAATAACCTTCCCGGCGCATCAATTGTCGCGGCTGCATACAGAGCAGGAGTCCCGCTTTTCACCAGTTCTCCGGGCGATTCAACAATTGGAATGAATATCGCAGGACTAGAGATAGAAGGGAACAAGCTTAAAATCAATCCATCAATTGATGTAAATGAAACTACCGCGATAGTTCTTAACGCGAAAAGGACAGGCGGAAAATCAGCCGCTTTTTTAGTTGGCGGTGGAAGTCCCAAAAACTTCCTTCTTCAAACAGAACCACAGATACAGGAAATTCTTCTAATAAGAGAAGTTGGACATGACTACTTCTTTCAGATAACAGACGCAAGGCCTGACACCGGTGGACTGTCCGGAGCAACTCCTCATGAAGCCGTTTCATGGGGAAAGGTTGATCCGAATATGCTGCCGGACGCGATAGTCTGTTATGCCGATTCCACAATTGCCTTTCCTATTATCACGCATTATGCCCTTGCGAAGCATAAGCCCAGGAAACCAAAAAAACTCTACGATAGAAGAGAGGAACTGGTCCAGAAATTAATACGAGAATATTTCGCTCATAATCCGTCGAAAATTGCTGGAAATATAGACAAAATAAAAAAATTTTTGAAGAGCGATTAACCGCCAGTATTGCTTATTTCAGGAAGTATATCCTGTAATAAAAGCATGCCAGTATAAAATGGTCGCCCGTTGACGGTCTCAACAACAGGAATCGCATAGACGCCCGCGCCGGTAAAAATTTTAATCGCATCCTGAATTGTAGCGTCTCTTTCAATGAATGGATAATTGTCATCAACGACATCGGCTGAAATTACAAGACAGGCGATTTCATCTTTAAACATAGTATCCCTGACATCATTAATATGAATAACCCCTCTGAAAACGCCTTCGTTGTCCGCGACCGGATAAACAGAGAGTTCAGTATATTTAAGACGTTTTGCGATATCACAAATAGAGGTTAAAAGATTAAAGGGTTTGATATCGGTATAAAAATCCTCGACGAGCGCAATCGCTCTTGCTTCCTGTCTCACACCGGGAAATAAAAGCATCCGCGCAAAAAGGGTTCCGCTAATTGTGGTAATTACGGCAAGAATCACCACCGAGTTGAACAGAATCTCTTGGAGCAATCCCGCGTTGTAAAAAACAACACCTATCGCAATGGTTCCTGTGAGTTGGGGTATTGTTGCAAATCCAAAACCGAGAGAATCCCTCGATGGAAAACCCGTGATTCTTGAAGCTATGTATACGGAAATAGCCCTGATAAACATAAGAACAACTATCGTAATCAGGGCAAATAAAAAGTTTTCCGAAGATTTGAAAATTTGAAGATTCACATTTGCTCCTACGATGATAAAAAAGATAGGAACAAAAATGCTTGATGTTATAAAATTGATATTGTTTCTGACCATTCTATTTATATGAACATTTGCGAGCGAAATTCCCGCAAAAAACGAACATACAACAGCAGGTATCTGCAACACCGTTCCCATTGTAACAACAATTACAACGAGCATAAGAAGCGTGGTAGTTTCTTCTTCCGGCGTATTCATCCCGATAAACCTGCTCAGTATTTTTTCGTGCAGAACAGGCAACCCCTTG
>JAMWBU010000076.1 GCA_023819255.1 Candidatus Omnitrophota bacterium | reverse complement strand
TCAATTTTGCAACAAGCCATCCTATAATAAATGTCAAGAGTGCGGCGAGAAGTTTTGCAAGCCCGAGCCAGAAACCTGCGGATACCTGCCTCAACGGCGCAAATACGCTTTCTTCTGCTCCCATAAAGCCTCCGTGTTAGGGGGTTCCTTTTCCTGTATAATATTACCATAAAAATATCATAATACAAGTCATAACCTGTTCAAACCCCAGCTTTCTCCAAAAATCGCCCTGCTGCCGGGTATAAACCTCTTTTATCAACTATCAAGAATTTTTTCCGCCTCTTCCCGTTGAGCCTCCATAATGTAAGGAATACCTGAAACCCTGCTTGCCTCTTCGGTAAGGCAAACCAGATCATCACGACTCAAAGAATCAAGGCGAAAACTTCTCGCGCCTGCCATCAACTGACTCAAACCTGTTTTCAGCTTATCAACAAATGTGTACAATGCAATGGAACCAAAAGGAATTTCTTCCATCTTTTTCCCGTACTTATTCTGGAGAATCGTAAATGTTGTAAAAATTTCTTCCGGGCTTGTGCCGTATCTGGATACAGTCGCAGGCAATGTTTCCCACCTTCCATTTCCCTTTCCAGTCAGCGCTTTTTCAATGTTATCACCAACAAAGCCCGGAATCATCAAAGCCCGGCCCATACAAACCGCTTTGAAGTAAGGTGCTCCCATCGCAAGAACCTTAAATATGTGGTCCTCACTTGAAAAACCGCCCGCCATGGCAAGATCTGGTATCCATTTATTTTTCCTTGCAAGTTTTTGAGCAAATTCATAGGCAAGACACTGAAGATAAAATGTGGGAATCCCCCATTCTTCCATCATTCGCCATGGACTCATTCCAGTACCCCCACCTGAACCATCAAGCGTGACAAGATCAACCCTTGCAGTTGAAGACCATTTAATAGCCATTGCGAGTTCCCTTGGTCCATAAGCGCCTGTTTTCAAGCTGACCCTTTTCACTCCCACGCTTCTTCTTAAATATTCCACAGTTCTAACAAATTCCTCTTCGTCTATAAATCCAAGCCGAGAATGTCTTTCAAATTCCTTGATACCCCCTTTCTTGAAAGCTTCCTGAACAGCCGGATTTGCAGGATTTGGAACAATAATATATCCTCGTTTCTGCAATTCCATTGCTCTTTCAATATCTCTTATTTTGATTTCTCCGCCAATTGATTTCGCTCCCTGTCCCCACTTAAGTTCTATGGATTCCACGCCGAGTTTTTCGACAACATATTCTGCAACGCCAAGTCGGGTATCCTCAACATTAAGTTGAACTATGATGTCTCCATAATCTTCCTGCCATTTCTTATATATATTTATTCGCCGTTCCATTTCAGTAGACACAAGAACCTTTCCTCTGTCGTCAATCTGAAGATCAGGGTCTATTCCGCAAACATTTTCTCCCACAACAAGGGAAATGCCCGAAATTGCGGCGCCAATCG
This sequence comes from Candidatus Omnitrophota bacterium, assembly GCA_023819255.1. Taxonomy (GTDB): domain Bacteria; phylum Ratteibacteria; class UBA8468; order B48-G9; family DTJG01; genus DTJG01. The sequence continues at coordinate 2,921 of JAMWBU010000076.1, read as the reverse complement.
CAAAACTTTCCCAGTGTTTTCTTGCAATATCAGTAGAACCAAGAGCGCCTGTAAAAATGGGCATTTTCATCCTGACAGGGTACAGGTGTCCATAAACCGCAGTTGTATCAACCTCCGGAAATATCGCCTTGTCAGGATTTGCCTCATTTATTGCCTTTGCGCCAAGCGCGTATCCCATAATGTTGAGGTGGGAATAGTCAACCGGATATTGTTTGTCGCTTCCTGCTGTTATCTCTCCGAACGGACCCGGATAGATTGCCTCTCTGCCCCTGAAAGAGGCTCTAAAAATTTCACAGAACCCATTGCAATCTTCACGACAAACAGTGCATATCCCCGAGTTTGGAGCAACATCCCTTGAACGATTTCTTGTGCTTGTTGCCTCATTAGCGTTCGGTCTTTGAAGATTCATTTTTCAGCCTCCTTTAAATAATAAAAATATTTAATTATTATGATTTTCGACCTTGAAATGAACCTTCTCTGGTGGAATGACAACTCTGTCTGAAAGGAGCTCCATTGCCCTCCCTGATGTTACAAAAAAATTTTGTGTCTGTCAAATCCCATTAAAAAAGCGATTTAATTATGTCAGATTCAATGTTATAATTCTTGGAAAAGGGAGAAAATGGCACATAAAAGTAAATACATTAAACAAATTGAAGCGCTATCAAAAATCAGCCAGGCAATCTCGTCGGACCTGTACCTTGAAGATATATTGAAACTGATTGTTACTGTTACCGCTGAGGTAATGAATTCTAAAATATGTTCATTGATGCTTCTGGACGAAAAAAATGAACTTGTTCTGAAAGCAACGCAATCAATAAGCGAAGAATACAGAAAGAAGCCGCCTCTTAAACCCGGCGAAGGCATCGCTGGAATCGTAGCAAGAGAAAATAAACCAATTGTTGTAGAAGATGTCAGGAACGACCCACGCTATATCCATCAGGATATTGCAAAGAAAGAAGGGTTGTGTTCTCTCGCAAGCGTACCTCTGAGTGTAAAAGGAAAACTTATAGGGGTTCTAAATCTTTATACCTCCAGTCCGCATAAATTTACAAAGGGTGAAATCGAAACATTGATCACTGTGGCAAATCAGGCGGCTATAGTTATTGAAAATTCAAAGTTGCTTGTGCAAACCAGGGTCATTCAGGAGGAACTCGAAACAAGGAAACTTGTGGAGCGTGCTAAGGGAATTCTTATGAAACAGGGCCTGACCGAAGAAGAAGCGTTTAGGAAAATCCAGAAAAAAAGCATGGACTTAAGAAAACCTATGAGGGATATCGCAGAAGCCATAATTCTCACCAATGAAATTCAAAAGTAGTTCTGCATGCAGTTCTGCCAGAGACCTCGACACTAAAAAAACTAAAGCGCATTGCTACATCTTTTTTATATGGGTTACTCATGGTTCTATCTTATCAATAAAATCAGAATATCGGGGGCTATGTTTTTCATAAAGTTGTTTGAGCCGCTGAACCGTCACATGAGTATAAATTTGAGTGGTTACAATGTCGCTGTGACCCAGCATCTCCTGAACTGTTCGCAAATCAGCGCCCCTGTCAAGAAGATGGGTGGCAAAGCTATGTCTGAAAACATGAGGAGTAACCTTTTTTGAAATGCCCGCCAGTTTCGCATACTTATTAACAATTCTTTCAACAGATCTTGATGTTATTCTTCCACCTTTTTTGTTGAGAAAAATAAAAGGCGTACGGGCTATAGAACGTTTTTTCAAGTACTCAAAAATAGAATTAAGCGCATACGACCCTATTGGAACAATCCTTTCTTTATTACCCTTTCCTCTTACCTTTACTGTTCCTTCCGGAATGTTTATATCTTCGATTTTCAATGAAACAAGCTCACCAACACGCAAACCTGAAGAATAAAGCAGTTCCATTATGGCTCTGTCTCTCAAACCTGCTTCATCTTTACCATTTGCAGATTCAAGGATGTTTTCCACTTCCTTATAGGTAAGAAAAGAAGGCAATCTTTCCGGAAGTCTGGGAGAACAAATGAGAAGCGCTGGATTTTTCTTTATATATCCGCGTTTTGCGAGAAATTTAAAAAATGATTTAATCGCGGCGATTTTTCTACTGATACTGCGCGACCCATAATTTTTGTTAAGCTTAAGATGAAAAAGATACTTCCTCAAAAAATCAATATCGACAGAATCTATGTCATAACCGGCAAAAGAAAAAAATTGCTCGAGGTCTGCCCTGTAGGCAGAAACCGTGTGGCTGGAATAATTTCTCTGATATTTAATGTAGTTGATAAATTCTTTCAAACAGCTTGAAACAGTTTTCTTATCCTTCAGCATTTCAGTCAATCTTGCCTTTAGTTGACACAATTCTTGATGATTCCATTTTCACCGCTTCTCTCAAAGCCAGACCGAGCCCTTTGAAAACTGCCTCGCATATATGATGGGTGTTTTCCCCTGAAAAAAGCTTAAGGTGGAGATTTATACAGGCATGATTAGAAAAACTTCTCACAAACTCCTGAAGGTTTTCGATCTCAGTGAACCCGGGTCTGTTTCTTAATATGGGTATAGAAAAACCGAGAAACGGCCTGCCAGAAATATCGACCACAACATGCACAAGAGCCTCGTCCATTGGCACTGCCGCAAATCCAAATCTTCTGATGCCCTTTCTGTCTCCGAGCGCCTTCCTGAAAACATCACCCAGGCATATGCCGATATCTTCAACCAGATGATGGTCGTCAACATCAACATCTCCGTTTGCTTTCAAGGAAATATCAAAACTTCCGAAAAAAGAAAAAAGGGTCAACATATGATTCCAGAAACCAAGCGGACAATCAATGTCTGCCCTGCCATTACCATCAATCGTAAAGTCTATTTTCACAGATGTCTCACCGGTCTTACGAAATACTGACGCTATTCTTTTTTTCTTTGCCATCACTCCGCCCTGTAAACTGAT
>JAMWBU010000034.1 GCA_023819255.1 Candidatus Omnitrophota bacterium | reverse complement strand
CCCCTTTTCCAAAGGGGGACAGAAGGGGGATTTTGGAAATGGACAACAGCTGGAAAATCTCCCCCCGCCCCTCTTTAGGAAAGAGGGGAGAAAAAAATAGTTTCCCCCTTTCATAAAGGGGGATTGCAGGGGGATTTTGAGAATGAGCAACAACTGAAAAATCTCCCCCGCCCATCTTTAAAAAAGAGGGGGGGAGAAATACTTAAAAGCAGGAGTTCAAAAGGAGTAAATAAGGAATATTTTGAATTTGACGAAAAATCAATGATCAGGTATCATTGAAAAGAACTGCTGATAAAAGGAGATTATTTGATAGATCTGCATACACATTCGCTTTTGAGCGATGGCGTTCTTTTGCCATCTGAGCTTGCAAGAAGGGCAGAGGAAAAGGGGTATATTGCAATGGCGATTACTGACCATGTGGATGAGTCGAATTTTGATTCAGTTATTGCTTCAGTTTCAAGATTCTGTAATGCGACAAATGTGTCGATGAAGATAAAAGTAATTCCAGGATGCGAGATTACCCATGTCCCGCCGCAATACATAAAAACTTTTGCGAGAGAGTGCAGGAAACTCGGCGCAAAAATTATCGTTGTTCATGGCGAAACACCTGTTGAACCGGTGAAAAAAGGAACCAATCTTGCAGCGCTTGAATCTGATATTGATATCCTCGCTCATCCAGGAATTTTGACTGAACAAGAGGCTCATCTTGCTGCAATGAAAAAAATTGCAATTGAGATTACGACAAGAGCAGGTCATTCTCTTGGAAATGGAAATGTCGCTAAACTGTGGGAAAAGCACAGATTTCCTGCTGTTTTAAATACTGATGCACATACTCCTGACAATCTGATAACAAAGGAATTTGCAGAAATGGTCCTGCTTTGTGCCGGAATTCCTGAAAAAGATATTTCGACAATTTTCTCAACAAGCGCCAGCATCGCAAGAAGATTTTTCCCTGAATTATGAGAAATTTAATTGAACCAGAAAAAATCGCGGTTGTCCTGACAGGCAATGAGAATAAAAAGACAGTCAGAGAAATTTCGAAGGTTGCTTGCTGGATTGAGTTGAGAATTGACTGTTTCTGTGAAAAATTTCCTGGTCGTAATTTTTGTGAGTGGGCAAAAATAATAAGAAATTTGACTGATGCTAAAATTATCGGCACAGTGCGCTGGCACAGGGAACGGCAGAATTCAGATTTTATAATTTCCGATAAAGAGAGGATTGAGATTTATCAGGCAATTTCAGAGTATGTTGATTTTTTTGATATCGAGATAAAAAGCAAGATCCTTGAAAAAGTTGTTAAAATTGCAAGGCAAAATAAGAAAAGGTTAATTCTGTCTTATCATAATTTTAAAAAAACTCCGTCTTGCGGAAAATTGATTTCAATCTGCGATGAAGCAAATCATTTTAACCCGGACATTATAAAGTTAGCGACTACGGTGAAAACAAAAAAAGACCTTTTTAATCTTGTTTCAATTTTTGTTTTGAGAAAACGAAAATTTGATGTGGTTATAGTTCCTATGGGCGCGGGAATTCTTGAAAGAATTGTTCCTATAGCTTTTGGTAGTTTGTTTACATATTTTGCTGCGGAACAGAAAACAGCACCAGGTCAACCATCTTTAAAAGACATAGCCTTGTGATCATAAGGAGGATTTATGAGAGGCAATTTAAAAATTTTGTTTGCTGTGATATTGTTTTGCGTGATGTTTGCCGGTCAGGCAATGTCGTTTTCTGTAATAACCCGGCTTAGCAATCCTTTTGCCGTGAGTGGACAGGCAGACGGTTTGCAACAGGGAGGAGACAGAGAGAATAGTTATGCCTGGTGTATGGATATTTTATCTCAACCAGACGGAGATTATCTTTATGTTGGAAGCAACAGAGATTTGATGTATCTCTTTCTTATGGCGTCTCTTATGGCTGGAAATTTTCCACCCGAAATTACGATTGATTATTTATGTAACACGATATTTCAGGGAGATATTGCTGCCGCGACTGATCTCAGGGGAAGGATTTTCAGGTGGAAAACAGATGGGACGGTTGATTGGGAGCTGGTATATACCTCGCCACTTCTTCCAGCCAGTATTTTTCCTGAGGATCTTGGTTATAGAGGAGCATTGACATTTTCCGATGAAAGCGGAACAGATACTGGATTTTATGTTGTGACAACAGCGTTTCCAGTTCCAGGCGTTACAATCGCAACGAGACTTCTGAAATTTCCGCACGACTTTGTGCCCGGCAATGAACCAAAAGAAGTTTTGAGAATCGCTTCTCAACCGGGGCAATCGAATACTTTGAGACCAATAACCAGGTATAACGGCAAAATTTATGTGGGAACTTCAACCAATACAATTTATGAAAGCGCTCTTCCTCCCGAACAACCTCCGAGCGGCTGGCCTTTTGATAGTTCAACCATTGGATGGAACCAGATAGCCACTGATGAGGATTTTGGTTTTCCGTGGCAAAACTACAAATATATCTGCTGGCAGTTTCAGGAGTATTCTGGATATCTTTATGTTATAATCGGCAGTATTGAGCCCGATAATCATGTAACTCATGGATTTTTGTTATTCAGGGGAAAACACGATCCTTCTTCGCCGCAAGCTAATGAAGCAGGATGGGTATGGACAGAAATTATCGGGGACAATGGTTTTTATCCACCTGGCATGGGAAGTGTTTCCCAGGGTGTGGCAAGTATGGCTGTTTTCAACGGTTATCTGTATATTGGAACATACAATGACGTTCTTGGTCCGCTTGTAACTCAGGGGCCAGATGGCATCATAAGCAGCATCCATCCGCCGAGGATTTTTCGATTAGATGAAAATAATAATTGTCAGATGATTATTGGAGACACCGACCCTGATAGCGAACATCCGTTCTTACGGACCCGTCTTGGAAACTATGGTTCGGGTTTTTATAACAAGAGCATTGCTCAATTGCTTTTCCCTGAACCATATAATCAATTCAACTATTCACTTAACCAGTATATATGGTGGATGGAAGTATATAATGGCAAGCTTTACTGTGCAACATTTGATATCAGAAGTTTTTTAAAATATATTAATGATGAAACCCTTATTGCTTTTGGGATAGAAGATCCTGTTGCGAGGGAAAGAATACTTCAGGCGGCAGAGATGCTTGCACAGGCAAACAACAATCCCGCTGGTTTTGATATGTATTTTACATACGATGGAGTAAACTGGCAGCCATTGACAAGGGATGGTTTTGGCGACCAGTTCAATTATGGCGCAAGGGTTATGAAGGCGACGAAATCAGAAATGTATGTTGGCACAGCAAATCCATTCTATGGATGCCAGGTGTGGAAAGTTTCTGAGCCTGGTTCAGGTGGCGGTGGTGGTAACTGTTTTATTGCGACAGCGGCTTTTGGCACGCCTCTCGCCAAGCAGGTGTATATTTTGAGAGAATTTAGGGACAAATTTCTTATGCCTAACAGATGGGGAAGAAAATTTATCGTTTGGTACTACGCGCATGGACCTGCGCTGGCTGAAAGTATTGAGAACCACCCACATTTGAAATTTATGGCAAGGATTTTGCTTTATCCAATCATTATATTTTGCTGGATATGCGTTTATGGAATATTGCCCTACATTATTATGGTTTTTGCTTTGTTTTCAATGTTTCTTAGAACCAGGATTTATACACGGACTTGACAAAAAAAAATATGTGTTTATAATTTAGAATCGAATGCATCCGGTTTCAGAGTGCCTGGTTCAAAATGGCCGAAAAGGAGGTGAGACAACAGAACCGGCAGGGATCAGGGAAAAAACGATGGAATCGGGTGGTATGTAACCGTGAAAATACGGGTTACATAGATAAACTAAAGGGGTAAAAAATGCGGAAACTTCTTACGATACTTGCTGCGGTGATGCTTGTTGGACTTGTTGTCCCGGCATTTTCTGCAGTTGAAAATGTGAAGGTTGGTGGAGATATTGTGGTAAAAGGTATTTACAGAAACAACTTTGATTTGCAGAAGAAAATTGCTGCTACGGGCGCAGCTGGCGATGGCAATTCATACATTTACACAGGTGCTCGCGTTTATGTGAGCGCTGAACTGTCTGACAATGTCAGCGCAATGCTCAGGTTTGTTGATGAACGCGACTGGTCAGGACTTGTTGGAATGGATATCGTCAGTAGGACGCTCTCGACAGACCTTGCCTATGTTAAGGTCTCTGACCTTGTTGTTCCCGGACTCAATCTGACAGTGGGCCGTCAGGAAATTCAGATAGGCGATGGTCTTGTTGTTGGCAGCCAGTACAGAGCAAGCATGCTTAACAGAGTAGTGTCAACCACATATTATTATGACTATGGACTTCAGAAGGCGTTTGACGCGATAAAGCTTGACTATGCTTTCACAGCTGCTCCTGTTACTGTGACCGCATTCAAGGCTAAGATTACTGAAGCCTATGATAATGCGATATATGTTACTCCATTGGGTACCATAGGCAATGCCAATGACGGAGACCTCTACGGTCTTGATGTAGTGATTTCAGCTGAGAATGTAAAAATTAATCCATACTATGTCTATGAGACAATCTCTACAAACGGCACGCAGGAGCCGAATGTGCTGAGCACAGCAGGCATCAGGGCAACCTGGGCGCCAATGGAAGCGCTCTCGCTGTCAGGCGAGTACGCAAAGCAGTTTGGCAGTGACAAGACAGCTCCCGGCAAACCAGATTATGAGGGATGGGCGCTTGTTCTTGGAGCAAGCTACAAGTTTGAAACAAATATGTCGCCTGTGGTTTCAGCGATGTATGCTGATTTCTCAGGTCAGAAAGCTACTGCTACTGATATTAAGCAGTGGGTTCCTGTGTTTCCATCGAATATTGCTTCAAGAGTTGGCAAGATTGCCTATCCAGCGATTTTCAGCGGTGGCGAAGGCGCGTTTGATCTTGGGAGCGGCAGCGGAGTCAGGGTTATAAAGCTTGGTTTAGGTCTTCAGCCAGCAGAAAAGGTCGGACTTACTCTTGACTGGTACAACCTTACAGCAAAAGAAACCGGGGCAGGAATTGATGATTCTGTCGGAAACGAAATCGACCTTGGCATCACCTACAAGTACAGCGAAGACCTGAGCTTTGGCCTTGATCTTGGTTATTTCATGGCTGGCGATTATGTTGAAGATACTTTTACAAACCAAGATAAGAATGCATGGCAGGCAATCGTCACTATGAGCGTTGCATTCTAAGTATTGCTGGAGATTGATGGGGGGCGCGGAATGCGCCCCCTTTTTTTGTGCTAAAAAATTGTTATAATATAATTTTCAGGGCAAGAAAATCTCGCCCAGCCTCTCTTCATCAGGAAAGAGGGTAGAAAAAAGCAGTTTCTCCCTTTGTAAATGGAGATTCGGGGGATTTTATGAAAATAACTGCAAATATCAGAAAATTTCTAAAAAACGCGCTTTCAGAGGACATTGGTAAGGTTGATATTACAACAGAGACCCTTTTTTCTGATGACTTCTTAATTACGGCGCATCTTATCACGAGACAGTTCTGTATACTCGCTGGTATAGACCTTTTTAAAGAAATATTTTTGATTCTTGATAAAGGAACATGTTTTTTTCAGTGTGTTTCTGATGGCGCCCGATTAAAAGCAGGCTCAACCGTATGCGTTATAAAAGGCAGGGCAAAATCAATTTTAACTGGAGAAAGAGTCGCGTTGAATATGGTTTCTCATTTGTCAGGAATCGCGACATATACAAATGAATTTGTGATGGCAGCAGATGGCAGATTCAAGATACTGGACACAAGGAAAACACTTCCTGGCTTGCGCGAATTTGAAAAATATGCTGTAAGAATTGGTGGCGGCTATAATCACAGAATGAATTTATCTGAAATGGTTTTGATAAAGGATAATCACATTAATTTGTGGGCGAAACACAGAGGCACAAACAGATCTGACGCTATAAGACAGCTAACATCGCGGGCAAAGAAAAAACTTAAGCTTGTTGTTGAGGTTGAGGTTGAATCATTTGAGGAATCGATGGTTGCAATGGAGTCAGGCGCTGATATCATAATGTTTGATAACACAGGGATTTCAGAAATAAAAAAATTTTTAAGTCATTGTGGTGAAAATCGGCCGCTTATTGAGGTTTCTGGTGGAATTGAGCTATCTGATATTAAGAAATTAAAAGAGATTGATATTGATTTTGTTTCTCTTGGAAAAATTACCCATTCAGCGCCGGCGGTCGATTTCAGCCTTGAAATTCTTTGATTTTTAGTCTTTTCACTTTCTACCTGTGTTTTATCCTTCTTCCTTCTTCCCTTTCATAAAGAGGAAAGTACGAAGCTGCTTCGCCTTTTGAAAAGACAGTAGGGGGATTTTGAAGATGTTTTCCCCCTTTTCTAAAGAGGGATAGTAGGGGGATTTTTCACATCTCCCCAAGCCTTCTTTAACAAAGAGGGGAATAATTAGTAAGGCAGATGGAAAGAAAAGGACCTCAAAGAAACCCTAAGGGTTTTATCGCTTTATCACGTTAATTTTGCACCTTGCTTTTTCGCAATTACTCAGATCGATTTTATAACAAAAGCCAGATGGTTCAAGTATTCTTCTGTACAGAACATCGCAGTGTTTGCAATAGTCCTTATATGGCTCAATATGTTTCAATTTAAGCAATTTTCCTTTTGACGGGCAGTGAAACATTGTTATCTTAAATATCCCATTTTTTTCATCAAGTTCCATTTTGAAATCAGCGGCTTCTTCATTCAATGTTTTTGCCCAGTAAACCCAGCATCCTTTTAATCCGTGTTTTTTTACCAGTTTTTTAAGGTCTTTCAGATATCTATCAGAAAGATACTCCCAGAATTTGATAACTGTCTGTTTCCCACCCTTTTTTTCAAGAAACTTAAAAAATTCGCTGTATGCTGGAATAAAGTCAGTACAGGATATCATTCTTTTCTCCTGAAAATAAGAACTGAACCTCCAGTTTTCCTGTCATATTTATCCACTTTGAATTCAAAATCGGTACTCTCAAGAATTGTTTCATAGATTGTCTTTGTGGTTTCAAAAAAGGAGCGACTTACGGGCTGTTTTTTCTTTCTGATATAAGATACAGCCGGGCACTTTTTTATTGACACCTTCAATAAATCTGTTTCACGGTAAATTTTTACTTTTGCGCCCTCTTTTCTGTATAGTTGTTCAATGTAGCCTGCAAGCGCTTTCAATCCCTGTTTTTTTATTTTTTCTTTCAGCGGCTTGTAACAGGCAGCGGCAAACTGCTTTAAATATTCTCTTACTGCCTTTTTCCCAAAGTTTTTTTCGATGTAGTCAATTATCATATTCATCGCAATATGGAACTGGGGGTGAAAATACACATTATCAGAAGCCTTTCTTCTCATTACCAGTTTATTCATTTTTAATCCTCGTAAGGCAATAAAAGATTCTGGTATTTTTTAAAAGCGCTATCTATAGCTTTCCGGTTGGATTTACTGAGTATATACTGGTAAAGATTTTTCCATGTGTTAAAAATGCCCATCTTTACAAGAAGATATTTTTCTCCAGCGAGCCAGCATTTTACAGATTTTCCGCCATAAACTGCAAACATGATTTTGTTCATAAGTTCTTGCAATTTCTCTGCCTCATCAATATTTCCATTTTTTACAGCATCAATAATTTTCCCCGCGATATATCCATTGAAAACTCCACCTCCCAGAAGGAGTCCATCATAACCTGCAGTTATGTATTTGACGCAATCAAACTCATTGCCGTTGAAAATGCGCAAATTTTTATCCTTTTTTTTTGCGTTGAGGAAAATCTTCATTCGTTCTTCATCCGAGGAGCTATCCTTGATAAGAATGGTTTTTTTGTTTTTGCACAATTTTTTCAAGACCGATACCGGAATAATCACAGATGAAAATTTGCCCCTGTCGTAAATTCCAAATGGCATATCAATTCTATCCAGAACTTCTTCAAAAAGAGAAAGCAATCTTTTTTCATCAGGTCTGGGGAAAAAATACGGAGCGCTTATAACAAGAATGTCAACGCCCGCGTCCGCCATATTCTTTGCATTCTCTATCATCAGTTGCGACGAGTTATCTGTAATCTGCGCACATATAATCATTCTGTTTTTATTGTATTTCACCGCACTTTTAACCAATTTAATTTTTTGTTTTTCATTGAGGCAAGGTCCTTCGCCATTTGTCCCAAGAATAAAAAGGCCGCTGATGCCGATTTTCAAATGATGTTCCACCATTTTTTGCACAGATTCCGTATCGATCTCCATTCTTTCATTAAATGGGGTAGGCGCTGCTGACCATACACCGTTAATTTTTTGCAGCAGGTTTTTTTCAAGAATCATTATGTCTCCTTTATCGTAAACCATCTAATGATTGAAATGCAGTTTTCATAGCACCAGAATGCGAGAAATAGTAAACCATTTTTCAGCCTGATCATAGAAGGCGCTCCGAACTTTAGAAAATGAAAGTCCGTTGATGGGTTTTTTGTATTTGCTGTGAGATTTTTCAAATTATTACCCCACAGCGGCATCTCATAAATATTAAGCCACTTATCCTTTTCAATCATTGATATGTTCGCCCATAAACCTGGCTTATCCATTCTTCTGTACACGCTCAATATCTTTCCATCAGAAAGTGGAATCGGTGTCAGTGTTTGCCCATAGATTTGTGTACTTTGCGGTTTTGACCATATCTTTCCATTGTCCCTGCTTATTGAAAAATGATTGGGCAGAGTTTTATTATTTTTCAGGTCCTGCGCCCATGCTACTGCGATGAGCCGTTTATCGGGCATTTCCATTATCTTCGATTCCCAGAAAACAACTTGTTTTTCGTATGCGTCCATAACAATTGAATAATTTTGCCAGCTTCTACCCTGATTATGAGAAATAAGTGCGACTGCCTTCATTCCAAAAGGACAAACACCATTCCATGCTTTCCATGTTGATGTTGGGACAATCCATGTCCCATTAGAAGTTATGACAATCGGACTGCAGAGTTCAAAGCATGGTCCTGTAATTGGAGTATTTAATGGTTGTGGCTTTGAAAATGTTTTTCCCATGTTATAAGAACGAATAATAAAAAATCTCGTTGGCACAAAACCGAGCGTTTCAGGGTTGGTGAGTCCTTCGTTTTTATGTAGCGTTCTATCGTAGACGCATACCAGAATTGCCAGCTGCCCATCCGGAGTTATTGTTATTCTTGATGCATCAGATGTTAATTTGTTTTTAACCCTGACAGGCAATCTTCTGACGCGCTGCCAGGTTTTTCCATTGTCGGATGAAAAGCCATAGTGTGTGTGAAGGTTAATTGCCTCAAAAGCCTCCCCAAGAGAAAAAACAGCGATTAAATTGCCATTTTGCATTTGAGCAACTGATGGAAAGTATGCATGGATACTTTTGAGATGTGGCACTGGATTGGAGTACAAAATGCCTGTATCTATGATTTCAATCATGATAAAATTATATGGCATTTGTTAGATTTTTCAAGTTCATCGAGGTGAAAATGTTTATTGATACACACTGCCATCTTGATTTTGATGATTATGATAAGGATCGCAATGATGTGATCAAAGATGCGATTAATGAAAAAGTCAGGATTATTATTGATCCCGGCATAGATTTTGATTCCAGCAAAAGAGCGATTGAAGTCGCGGAGATCTATGATTGTGTTTATGCAACGATCGGAATACATCCGCATAATGCTTCAAAGACCGACGCGACCAAATTTAATGAGTGCATGAAACTGATTGAAAACAACAAAAAAGTCGTTGGAATAGGCGAAACAGGGCTTGATTTTTATTATCAGAATTCAGACAGGATTTCACAGGTAACACTCTTTCAAAAACATATTCAGTTTGCGAGAAAATTTGATTTGCCTGTTGTTATTCATCAGAGAAACGCAGAGAAAGAAATGGTCGAGATACTTGAAAACACAAAGCGCCCATCAAAGATTGTTTTTCATTGTTTTGGCGGGGACGAGGAATTTTTTCAGTGGGTCAATGAAAATAGTTTTTATGTTTCATTTACAGGGATAATAACCTTTTCTAACGCTATCTCTGTGAAAAAGATTGCTGAAAAAGTGAGATTGGACAGAGTTTTTTTTGAAACAGACGCTCCATATCTTGCCCCTTCCCCTTTTAGAGGCAAAAGAAATGAGCCGCGTTTTGTCAGATTTGTTGTGGAAGAATTCGCAAGGATTAGAAAAATATCAGTTAATGAAGCGGCAAGCATTACAACAGAAAACGCAATGAAATTTTTTAATCTTGTTTGATTGCAATCATCAGTACGATGTTCAGGTTTGAAAAAATGAAAATAAGAATCTTTACATTTGGATGCAAGGTGAACCAGTATGACACCCAGATGTTTATTGAGTTATTTTCAAAACAGGGTTATGAGATTAGTAGCGACGATTATGACGTAGCGCTGGTAAATACCTGTTGTGTGACGAAGAAGGCAGAAAAGGAAGCGAGAATGCAAATCAGGAAGCTATCCCGCAGGGCAAAAGAGGTCTGGGTTACTGGATGTCTTGCTGAAAAAGTAAATATGTCAAATGAATTTCACGGAGCAAAAATTTTATCGAGAGATTCTCTGTATAAAAAGGCGCACGAACTTGGAATTCACACAATCGAAAAATTCCAGGGACACACCAGGGCTTTTGTAAAGATTGTTGACGGATGTGAAAATTTTTGCAATTATTGTATTGTTCCATTTGTGAGAGGCAGAGTTAGAAGCAGACGCATATCCAATATTCTGCAAGAGGTCAGGATGCTTGTGGAAAACTCTTATAAAGAGATTACATTGACTGGAATTGACCTGGGTAGTTTCGGAAAAGACACAGGAGAAACCTTAATAGATTTGATTGAGCAACTTAATAAAATAAAGAATCTGGAGAGATTCAGGTTGAGTTCTATAGAGATGCTTTATCTTTCTGATACGCTGATTAAAAATTTGACTCAGCTGGATAAATTCTGTCCTTCGTTTCACATTCCTCTTCAGAGCGGTTCAGATAGAATTCTCAGCTCAATGGGCAGGTCTTATTCCTTCAGCGGATACTTTAACATAATAAAAAAACTGAGGGAATCTTTTGTCAAAGATATAACATTTACCACTGACATTATGATCGGTTTTCCAGGAGAAACAGAGACCGATTTTGAAAAAACAATTGAAGCAATTTACAGGTGTGAATTTTTAAAGGTTCATATTTTCCCTTTCAGTCTGCACAGCGAGACAAAGGCGGCTTTACTACCTGAAAGAGTTCCAGCACAGGTCGTGAAAGAGAGAGCGCAAAAAGCGATTTCTGTTGCAGAAGAAGTTTCCATGGGTGTAAAAAAGAAATTTTTGGGGAAGAGATGCAATGTTCTGGTTGAAGGAAAACAGGATAGATTCTGGTTCGGGTATTCAGAAAATTACATACCTGTTGTTATTTCATCGACTCAACATCTTGCTGGAAAAATGGTAACTATTTGTCCTGCTGAGATAAAAAAAATTGGTAACACAATCTACCTTTTTGCGACTACCTGTGCTGATTTGCTCCTTTAAAAATATGGCTTAGTTTTTCTCCTTTTTTAATGCAATTTTGAAAATCCCCCTTCAATCCCCCTTTATGAAAGGGGGAAACTGCTTTTGGAAATCCCCCTGCTGTCCCCCTTTTACAAAAATGAAAGAATAATAGAAAGAAAGTTGGACCGGAAGGATTTCAAATGGCTAAACAAAAAAATACTGGAGTTTTACTATTTGGATATAATTAAGTTAAGCGCCTCGGACCTTGTTCGAATATCCCTCAGGAAAATGCCGCGCATAGCAGATGTTACAATCTTTGTCCCTGGTTTTTTAACTCCCCTCATAATCATACACATATGTTCCGCTTCAATAACAACCATTGCTCCCTGGGGTTGCAATACTTTCATTATTGTATCTGCTATCTGGTTTGTCAATCTTTCCTGAACCTGTGGCCTTTTTGCATAAACATCAACAAGTCGCGCCAGTTTGCTTATTCCCACAATTCTTTTTCCATCAGGCAGGTAAGCGATGTGGGCCTGGCCGAAAAATGGCAGGAGATGATGTTCGCACATTGAGTACAAAGGGATATCCTTCAATAACACCAGCTCATTGTATTGCTCATGGAAAACCTTTCCAAGTATGCAATCGGGGTCCTGGTGAATCCCGGAAAAAACATCAAGATACATCCTTGCAACTCTTTTTGGAGTATCTCTAAGACCCTTTCTTGATGGGTCTTCGCCAATTGCTTCAAGGATTTTTCTTATGGATTTTTCAATTTCCCTGCCGTTATTGTTGTTGGTTTTCATTATTATCTCCTAAAATCTGGTGTATTTCATCAGAAGAAAGGGTTTCTTTTTCAAGAAGTTTCTCTACAAGCGCGTTGAGCTTATTCATGTTCTGACGTATTATCTGCTCCGCTGTTTGAGACGCTTTTTCAAGAATGTTCCTGATCTCGTTATCAATTTCCTTATTTGTGGCTTCGCTCAAAGTTCGTTGTTGCACCAGATCCCTTCCAAGGAAAACTGCTTCGTGTTCTCTGAAGCTGACCGGCCCAAGTTTTTCGCTCATTCCCCATTCACAAACCATCTTCCTTGCTATTTCCGTTGCAATTCTCAGGTCGTTCTCGCTACCCGTAAACATTCTTCCAAAAATAATTTTTTCTGTTATTCTTCCCGCCAGCAGGGAAGCCAGCGTATTTCTAAAGTATGTATCGCTTTCAATAAATTTGTCTTTTTCTGGAAGCGTATGAGTTATTCCAAGAGCCTGTCCATGTGGAATAATTGTGACTTTATGAACAGGGTGGAGTTCGGGCAGGGATAACTGAACTATTGTATGGCCTGCTTCATGATAGGCAATAATTCTTTTTTCCTCTTCGCTAATTACCAGACTTTTTCTCTCAACTCCCATCAGTATCTTGTCTTTTGCGGTTTCAAAATCTTCCATTTCAATCTGATTTTTGTTTCTTCTGGCTGCAAGAAGAGCTGCTTCATTGGCAATATTTGCAAGATCAGCTCCTGAAAGTCCGGGTGTGCTTCTTGCTATTACTGAAAGGTTTACTGATGGCGCGAGCGGCTTGTTTCTTGTGTGGACTTTTAAGATTGCTTCTCTTTCTTTTATGTCGGGCAGCCCAACAACGACTGTGCGGTCGAATCTGCCAGGTCTTGTCAGGGCTGGATCAAGAACATCAGGTCTGTTTGTTGCCGCCATAACTATAATGCCCTGATCTGTCACAAAACCATCCATTTCGACAAGCAACTGGTTCAGCGTCTGTTCCCTTTCATCGTGTCCACCGCCAAGACCTGCAAATCTCTGCCTTCCAACAGCGTCAATTTCGTCTATGAACACAATTGACGGAGCCATCCGTTTTGCCTGTCTGAAAAGGTCCCTCACCCTCGCCGCGCCAACACCGACGAACATTTCAACAAAATCTGAACCGCTCATTCCAAGAAATGGCACCCCTGCTTCTCCCGCGACAGCCTTTGCAAGAAGTGTTTTGCCTGTGCCAGGAGGACCTATGAGCAATACGCCCTTCGGGATTTTTCCGCCGAGGCGCTGGAATTTTTTTGGGTCTCTCAGAAATTCTATAATCTCTTTGAGTTCTTCTTTTGCTTCTTCTGATCCGGCGACATCCGCAAAAGTAATTCTGTTTCTGGCGTCCGGCATGCTTGGTCTGCTTCTACTGAATGAAAAAACCCTGTTGCTTTCGCTGGTTGCCTGTCTGTTAATCAGGAAAAGAAAGAACGCAACAATCAGGATGACAGGAATGATGTTTATAAACAGTCCTGCCCAGAAATCAGATGCTGGTTCTAATTTGAAGGATGTATTGTTTTCTCTGAGGATACCTACAAGATCTTTATCCTCTCCAGCGTATGTCTGAAATTTTGTTCCATCCCTCAAACTCCCGTAGACATAGCCGCGTTTAATCAGCAGTGTTCCCTGGATATTTCCTTTTTCAACTTCTTCAAGGAAATCGCTATAATTCAGCATTCTTCTATTTTCAGAAATATTTGACGCTGTCTTTATAACCAAAAAAAGCAGTATTCCAAGAGTGAGCCAGATCAGCAGTCCTCTGAGAAATGCATCTTTTGGAGTTTCAGGTTTCTTTTCCATAAAAGTTCTCGACTATTTTGCAAATTTCATTAATTTTCATTTTGCGTCCAGCATTTGGTTTAATAATTGCACCATCTATCCCGCTTCTTATTGCTTTTTCAATTTCGCGGCAGGAATTCAAAATTGCTGCAGCGTATAATTTAATGTTTTTTCTTCTTTTAGTCAAGAGTTGTTTGATTTTTGAAATATCCTCGCAGGCGATGTAGTTGACGGTTTTTTCTTCTGAGATTCTCAACTTCTGATTCTTTTTCAAAGTTATACCGATAATTTTGCCTGGCAAAATTCTACGTGCATCGCAGGCGCTTATTGATCCGTATTCAAGATGCACGCCATCAATTCCAGCAGCCAGAGCAATATCTGGTCTGTCCTGCACCAGCAAAATTGTTCTTTCATCAATTTTTCTTAACCTTCTAAGTGTCCGCACGAAGTTATCGGTTCTTTCGGCAGCAGGAGGAATTATCATAATGAATGTTTTTTTTGTCTCAAGTTTGATTGCTGTCTTATGTATAAGTTCAACCATTGTTTCAGCCGCATAAACTGCGAGAAAAGGCGTGTGGATTGTTCTGTCTGGTATTTCAATCAATGCCTGCTGTTCTATCTGATAAATAGCGAATCTAAGTTTCTGCCAGGATTCTGTGCTTGATGGTTTTGCGATCCTCGAACATTCTTCAATGCATCTCAGTCCTTCTTCAGCTCTCAGGAAATTGCGAATCATAATTTGCCTTACATCCAGAGCAGGATGGGGCGCGTTATTTTTTCCAGGGTCTTTCCTGACATTTCTGAAAACAATTGCCGAAAAACCAAAATGTTTTATGTAGGAAGAGGTAAGAAAGTGCCTTATTTCACGGAGTTTTGAGGTTAGCTGGGCGCTGGTTTCAGAGAACCTGAGGATGTCCTCCACTACACGAATCGCTTCTCTCACTCTGTTAAAATTCGCGTCGATTATTCTCAAAATATTAACCTGTTTCATATATTTTTCTTATCAAAGAACTCGTGGATTTACCAGGTACAAGAGGCACTCTCATCACTTTTCCACCATATGTTTTGACGATGTCATTGCCAGCTATCTGTTCCTTTTTATAATCGGCGCCTTTAACAATTATATCTGGTTTGAGCGATTTAATGAGATTTACAGGAGTTTCTTCTCTAAACATAACGCAATAATCCACACAGGAAAATCCTGAAATAAGATACAAACGATCCTTCTCTCCGACTATGGGTCTATTCTTGCCTTTCAATTTCCTCACTGAATTATCGCTGTTTATCCCGACTATTAAAACATCCCCGAACTTTCTGGCTTTTTCCAGGGAATAAAGATGGCCTGCGTGCAGAATATCAAAACAGCCATTTGTGAAGACTATTTTTTTCCCTTCCTTTTTTAATCTTTCAACGATCTTTTTCAACTGTCTCAATGATTTGATTTTTTTTGATCTCATCAGGAAATAATTTTTTCTTCAAGAAGTCCGCAAATAATATGTACGATAAGAGAATGTAATTCTTGAATTCGCGGAGTGCTTTTTGAAGGGACAGGAATATTTATGTTTGAAATGCGCGCCAGTTTATTCGGTTCTGCGCCTGTTAACGACACTGTTTTTATACCTTTATTTTTTGCTGTTAGGGCGGCATCTAAAATATTTGCTGACTCTCCGGACGTGGAAATGAGAATTAAAATATCTCCTTTTTTTCCAATGGCTTCAATCTGCCTTGAAAAAATCTTTTCAAAAGAATAGTCATTTCCAACGGCTGTAAGAATTGATGTATTTGTCGTTATTGCGATGCAGGGAAGCGCTTCCCTTTCTTTTTGAAACCTGCCGACCAGTTCTCCTGCAAGATGCTGGCTGTCTGCGGCGCTGCCGCCATTTCCGCAGACAATAATTTTTTTATTATTCTTAATGGCGGCAAACATCATTGAAACGACAGTTCCGACATTTTTCTGAAATTTTTCTGTGCTCAGGGTCTTCAAAAGTTTCTTGTGCTCAGAAACGATTTTTTCAATTTGACTCTTTTTCTCCTTCTTCATCTTTTTCCTCGACAGGCGCAGGCGCAATGCTTGTCACGAAAATTTCTATGTGAGAAACCCTTTCAACGCCGACCACATCTTCCAGATAATTCCTTATCAATTCCTGTATTTGAGATGTAAATTCCGGAATGTTGTATCCGCCGCTTATTCTCATCTGTATCAATGTTTCAAGACCATGCGAGCCGATAGATGCTTTAACAAGTATTGACTTTATATTAGGCATCTGCGCGCTGATTTTTGTTGAAATGAATTCCTCTATTGCTCTGAGAGATATTCTGACCTTTCCATGGGGATTATCAAGACAGATATTTTTGGTTCGTATCACATAGTCGATCCAGTAGACAAACCAGATTATGATAACCAGTATCAACGAGAAACCAGCAAGGCCTGCCTTCAACAAATTCGTTTCAATGTAATGAGACGCCTTGATAAGAAGTTCCGGCTTGATCCAGCAAAGCGCCAGAAATAAAACAAGAGTAACACCAGACAGTATGAATATTGCTTGAACGATTCTTGTAAATATTCTCATTTTTCTCCCTGGTAAATTTTATTCGCTTAGCTTCTTATCTCTGTATACATATCCAGGATTTGAACTGATGAGGCCTTTTATTTCCAGACCTGTTAATATTCTCATAAGATGTTCTGGCTTACTGCGCGTTTCCGCCTGTATCTGTTCGAATCCGATTTTTTTGCCCTTTATTACATTATAAACCAGTTTTTCTTCCTCTGTGAGGTCTTCTTCCATTTTGTTTTCAATTTTTTGTCTTGAGGAAATTTCTGCAACCATCTCAAGGTTCATTTCTTTTATTATTTCTTCGACTGATTCAATAAGGGCAGCGCCTTCTTTGATAAGCTGGTTATTGCCCCTGCCGGTAATCCTGTTTGCGTCAGATGGCAGCACAAAAACATCTTTGTTTTGTTCTGCCGCATGATGTGCGGTTATCAATGCTCCGCTTCTCAAACCTGCTTCTATCACGAGGACTGCTCTGCTTAAACCTGAAATAATCCTGTTTCTTCTTGGAAAATTGAATTTTTCAGGCGGGGTATCCAGCGGAAATTCTGATATTACCGCGCCACTGCGGGAGATGTCATCGGCAAGTTTTTTGTTTTCCTCAGGATAAATTTTTTCCAATCCGGAGCCTAAAACTGCCACTGTTTGCCTTTTTGCTTTCAGTGCTGCTTTATGCGCAATTGAATCTATACCTCTTGCCAGGCCACTGACGATGCAAAAACCGTAGCTTGCCAGTTCTGATGAAAATTTTTCTGCCATTGTTGCTCCATAGAAAGATGGATTCCTTGTGCCAACAACGGCGATAAAAATCGCATTGTTCGGTATGTTTCCTTTAACATAAAGCGCGATAGGAGGATCAGGAATCTGCTTTAAGGATTCAGGATATCCTGGTTCTTCCATAGTAAATATTTTAATTCCAAGTTTTTCCACTCTTTCTATCTCCTGCTCCCATTTTATATTTTTCCAGTTCCTGATGCTTTCTGCCGCCTGGTGGGTTAACAAGTTTTTTATTTCATCCGGTCTGGCATCAAAGATTTTGCGCGGATCCTTATAAACAGACATTAATTTGCTGGCACACGCCGGCCCGATTCCGTTCAACATGTTCAAAATGATCCAGGCAGTTTTCCTTTCCATTACACTATGCTGTGAGGGTCGAAAAGTTTCTTATGTTCTTCCTGCGCGAATCTGTCGGTCATGCCTGCGATGTAGTCGCAAATAATTTGCTCTATTGGTTCCCTGCCAATTCTTTTACAGGATTGTGGAGGAATCTGTCTTGGTTCTTTCAAGTATGCGTTAAAAAGATCTTCTATAATCCTTGATGCTTTTTCAGCCATTCGTATTACTCTGTAATGATTATACATTTTTTCAAGCAGGGTTTTCTTCAATGCGTTGTATTGAGCGTAAACCTCCTGGCTGAAACTTATGACTGGCCCATTTTTTCTCGCATCGTTCACAGATTCAATTTTGTTTTCAATGATAAGCTTTTCGCTTGTTTCAATGACATCTTTGACCAGAAAATTGATTAGTGTTCTGACTGCGGTTGTTCTTGTTGTTTCACGGTCATCGTATTTACCTATTTTTTCCGCAACGGTTTCCCATATTTTCAGGTGTGACAGTTCCCGTTTTTCAAGGATTTCGCTTTTCAATCCGTCATCGAGATCGTGGCTTGTATATGCGATTTCATCCGCAAGATTTACAACCTGCGCTTCAATACTTGGTGATAAATGCTCTGAAAACGGTTCAATTTCAGGGCTATCATAACTGGTCTTATGTTTTATAATCCCTTCCCGGACTTCATATGTAAGGTTGAGCCCCTCAAATTGTGGATACCTTACCTCAAGAATGTCCACTACCCTTAATCCGTGCCTGTTGTGTTCAAAACTTCTGCCAAATTTTTTCATTATTTCATTGAGCGCCTGCTCTCCTTTGTGTCCAAAAGGCGTATGTCCTATATCATGAGCAAGGGAAATGGCTTCAACGAGGTCCTCATTCAATCCCAGGCTCCTTGCAATGGAACGGCCGATCTGCTGAACTTCGATAGTGTGGGTCAGACGGTTTCTGTAATAGTCGCCCTCATGGTAGATAAATACCTGGGTTTTATATTCAAGGCGCCTGAATGCTGTAGAATGAATAATTCTGTCACGGTCTCTTTGAAAGGATGTTCTCAATGGGTGTTCCTGTTCATCATGTCGCCTTCCAAGATGGTGTTTGCTTTTGACAGCGTAAGGCGCGAGCGTTTTTTCTTCTATTTCTTCCCAGTCCTTTCGGGTTCTCATTTTTATTTTTCCAGATAGTTTAATGGATTTACTGGTTTATTTCGGATCCTTATTTCGAAGTGAAGATACCTGCGGCTGGAACTGGAATTTTTCATTTCCGCTATAACAAAACCCGCTTTTACTATCTGCCCCTGTTTTACTTTTATAATCATGTCATGCCCATAAACAGTATAAATTTCGTTTTCATGTTCAATGATAATCGTTTCTCCATATTTTGCTGTTGTGCCAACATATACGACTTTACCATCTTTTGCAGCTTTCACTGGTGCCGATGGCTTTGCGAGAATGTCCAGTCCGTTGTTGCCGAGTTCTCCATAATTGCATATTATCTTTCCTTCAATGGGCCAGAGAAAATCTTTCTCCTTTATTATTCTGACATCAGGTTTTGTTTCTACTGCCGGCTGCTCTACCTGTTTTGGTTGGTTTTCAACATTGGCGAATTCGGGTGTTAGGGCAAAAAGTGGAGGTTTCTTTTTGGCTTGAGGTATCAAGAGTTTTTGACCAACAACGATGTTATCTGAATTCATATTATTTGCCTGCTTGATAACATCGCGCGATACTTCATAGTAAAGCGAAATTCGATAAAGGTTTTCTCCCTTTTTGACAGTATGCCAGACATCCTCTTCTATCTTTGTATCTTTCTTTTCAACTTTTTTTATCGCAACCTTTTTTTCCGGATATTTTGTGCCAACAGTTAGTGTGCATCCTGAAACAAGAAACAAGAAAAGTAGAAAAAACTCAATCAATCTAATTTGCTTCATGTTTTTTAAAAAGGAGCCAGTTTTTTCTGGTATTCTCTTTCCTGAATAATAGTAAGACATATGTTCCCCTGATTTTTTTTCCTCTGAGATCGATTTCGATTACATTTTCGCCTTTTTTCAAAAGCAGAAAATATCCTGAGTCCCAAATAATCACTTTTCCTGCGCCATAAGTTCCTTCTGGTATTTCGCCTTCAAATTTTGCATATTCAAGCGGATGATCATCTACCTCCACTGCAAGCCTTTTTTCGCCCTTTCTTGAAGGCATCTCTTTTGGTATAGCCCATGATTTTAAGACTCCGTTTATTTCCAATCTTAAATCAAAATGGTGCTTTTTTGCAAAATGCTCGTGGATAACAAAAATTTTTCTTTTGTTCATTTTAACTTTTTACCTGCCGGGCAATATTCTAAAAGGACGCAATTGTAGCACGCAGGATTTTTCGCCTTACAAACAGCCCTTCCGTGTTGCACTACCCTGAAAGAAAAATTGCCCCACTGGTTTTTAGGAATAATTTTCATCAGGTCTTGCTCGATTTTCACTGGATCAGTGTTTTTGGTCAATGCGAGCCGCTGGCTCACTCTTTTAACATGTGTGTCAACGACAATACCATCGTTTTTTCCGAATGCTTGATTCAGCACCACATTGGCAGTTTTCCTTGCAACACCTGGAAGTTTAACAAGTTGTTCTATTGTTTCCGGAACCTTTCCATTGTATTCCTTCATTATTTTCTCGCTTGCCATTTTTATGTTCCTGGCTTTGTTTTTGTAAAAGTTTATCGAAGATATGAGCTTTTCAATATCCTGAATTTCTGCTGTCGCGAGTTCAGCCGGCCCGGGAAATTTTCTAAATAAAAGAGGGGTGATTTTATTTACCTGCACATCGGTTGTTTGTGCAGATAGTATTGTTGCCACCAGCAACTGAAAAGGTGTCCTGAATTTTAGCGCGGTTTTTGTGTCAGGATATTCTTTTTCAAGTATTTTCAAAATTGCTTTAAGACTGTCCATATGATTAGTTTACCAAATTTCCCAAAGGTTTTCAACAAAATGGGGTTTGTGATAAACTTTCCGGCATGAGGCTTGGGCTGTTTTCTTGCGTTATTGTGGTTTTTTGTTTATTTTGTGGCTGCGCAACAGAAAAGCAAAGGTCTGATAATCGAATTTTATCTATAGCCGCAGTGGGAGATGTAAATTTCGGCGCTGATTTCCCTGATTGTAAGATCCCGCCAGAGGAAAAAAGAGATCACTTTAAAAATTGCGAAAAAATTTTGAAAGCCGCTGATATTTCTTTTTGCAATCTTGAGACGGTTCTTGGTGAAAAAGGAAGCCCTGCAAAAAAAATTGATGGAAGACATAGTTTTGTTTTTAGATGTCCTGGCGAATTTGGCAAAGTCATTGCCGAGGCTGGTTTTGATGTTGTTTCCATAGCAAATAATCACATCAGGGATTTTGGGAAAGATGGTGAAAATGAAACAAAGAGAATTTTGAATGAAAACAAAATTCAGTTTGTTTCAAGAGAAGGTGAAATCGCTCAATTTAACATAAGGGGTTTAAAGGTAATATTTTCTGGTTATTCGTTTGGGCCGGGGAAACGTTCAATTACTAATTCCGATAATGTTTTTGCTGAGATAAGAAATCTTTCACAGATGTGCGATGTGCTTGTTGTTTCTTTTCATGCTGGTAGTGAAGGTGAAAAT
>JAMWBU010000033.1 GCA_023819255.1 Candidatus Omnitrophota bacterium | reverse complement strand
TTGGTTCAGATACAGGCGGTTCTATAAGACAGCCAGCAAGTTTTTGCGGCGTGGTTGGATTGAAACCGTCTTATGGAAGGGTTTCAAGGTACGGGCTGGTGGCATTTGGTTCCTCTCTTGACCAGATTGGCCCGCTTGCAAAAAATGTTAAGGATGCAAGTTTAATGTTGAAAGTGATAGCTGGATATGATGAAAAAGATTCCACTTCATACAACAGCGATGTTGTCCAGTATGACAGAGAACTGGAAAAGCCATTAAAAAAAAAAGAGATAGCTATTGGAATTCCTGATGAGTATTTCGGAGAAGGTCTTTCAGGCGAGATCAGAGAAGAAATAAAAGCAGTTATTGAAAATCTTTCAAAAGACGGTTTCCAGGTGAAAAGAATAAATCTTGCCCACACCCACTATGGAATAGCGACATATTATATTGTTTCAACAGCAGAAGCCAGCACAAATCTTGCAAGATTTGACGGTGTAAAATTTGGATACAGGAGCAAAAATTCAAAGACGATTTTTGACCTTTACACGAATTCCAGAGGAGAGGGGTTTGGCAGGGAAGTCAAAAGGCGCATTATTCTTGGAACTTTTGTGCTTTCATCCGGATATTATGAGGCATATTACTTAAAGGCCCAAAAAGTTAGAACCCTTATAATGGAAGATTTTAAAAACGCTTTCAAATCAGTGGACTTTATCATTACTCCGACAACTCCGGAGACGGCATTCAAACTTGGCGAGAAAGCGACCAGTCCTCTTACTATGTACCTATCGGACATTTTTACGGTTAACGCAAATCTTGCCGGTATTCCTGGAATAAATTTGCCAATTGGCTTTTCTTCTGATAAACTGCCAGTGGGTATGCAGATTTTTTCGCCAGCATTCAAAGAAGAAGATTTGCTTCGTTTTGCATATTATATTGAACAGAATCTTACAAAGGAGTGAATGTGGAGCGCGTATTTACTCTTCGTTCTTTTTTAACCGGGATTATACTTTCAATATTCATTGCTTTTTATGACCATGTCTCGGGCGATATTAACAATGGTTCATATCTGGCGATTGACCATATGCCTGTGGCTGCAATTACATTGTTTTTCTTTCTCACTTTTTTTGTAAACACGCTTTTGAAGAGGGTAAAACAAAATCTTGCGTTCAGGCCAGGAGAACTTTTGCTGGTGTATTGTATGATGATTGTGGCATGTTCTGTTACGGAAATGGGACTCGGGAGTCAAATACTTCCAATGATTTCCGCCCCAACCTATTATGCTAATCCGCAGAACGAGTGGGATAGTTTAATAGTGCCACACCTGCGTAAACAACTTGTTGTAACAGACCCTGATGCTGTTACTTATTTTTTTGAAGGCCTGCCAAAAGGAATGAAAATTCCGTGGGGCGTATGGATCAAACCGCTTTCACTCTGGATTCCATTCTTGCTTGTTTTTTATTTTTGCACAATATGCATCGCTGTGATGCTGCGGAAACAATGGATAGAAAGAGAAAAACTTGTTTACCCGCTTACCATACTTCCTATGGAGATGGTTAAGGAACAGGAGCCAGTCGGAAAGAAGAAGGCATATCTTCCCGGGTTTTTCAAAAATCCATTGATGTGGTTAGGATTTGGAATCGCTTTTCTCGCTGGCACAATGATAGCCCTGCATGCTTACAATGAGATAATTCCTGCGCCAAAACTTCAGCAGCAAATACCTGTTTTCAGAGGAACGCAGAATCTTATTTTTCGTGTAAGCTTTCCTGTCATTGGATTTGTGTATCTGGCAAATCTTGAAGTAAGTTTTTCTCTTTGGTTTTTCAGCCTTATCTTTCAGGTTATTAAGGGCATTTTCAATATCACAGGCATCTCAAGCACTGAAAATATCGGTATTTACGGGTGCTCGGGTTACGCTATTTTTGCCCATCTTGGGACAGGCGCGATGCTGGCGATGATTGTGTACAGTTTATACATAGCACGAAGTCATTTCAGGGATATATGGCGAAGCGCGATCGGCAGAGCATCTGTTGACGATTCAGGGGAGATACTTTCGTATAAAACAGCATTCTGGGGCTTTATTATTGGCTCATTGTTTGTTCTTGGATGGCTTAAATACTCAGGTCTCAGTTTGACGATAGGGCTGGTCTTCTATTTGTTTGCTCTGATAATTTTTCTTGTATTGACAAGGATTGTTTGCGAAGCAGGTATTCCTACGCTTGTCGCCACAATAATATCTTCTTCAATTATCATTTCTATGTGGGGCAGCAAACACATACCTGTATCGGTGCTTGTTGCTCTGGGTTTGACATATGTCTATAGCTCTGATTTAAGAACATTTCCTATGGTTGCAGGAAGTATGTCGTTAAAGATTATGGATAAATTCAGCAGGACAAAAAAATATCTTTTCTGGGCTATTATGACAGCAATTTTCGTTAACATTGTTGCCACAATGTTTTTCCTGCTGAAAATCTCTTACAAATATGGAGGCATAAACCTTAACAGCTGGTTTTTCAAAGGTGGTCCTCATGCGCCGCTTACTTACATAGCGGATTTAATAAAAAATCCAACTGATTCGAATGCTATCGGATGGTTATGTCGCGGAATTGGACTGGTAGTTATGTCAGGACTTATGTTTATGCGGCAGCAATTTTTATGGTGGCCTATTCATCCCATCGGGTTTGTGATTGGGCCGGTCTGGTTAATGGATATGCTGTGGTTTTCCATCTTTATTGCCTGGTTGATAAAGAAAATTATTCTGAAATATGGCGGAGCCCGCGCTTACGAAAAGAGTAAATATTTTTTCCTTGGATTGCCTCTGGGACTTTATACCTGCGCGGGTATATGGGTGTTAATTGACTTTCTCGCAAAGAAACACGGAAATATTATTTTCTGGATTTAATACGAATTTGCATTTAAAATTCTAATTTTGAATGCGGGTATCCTTTTCCCATTAAATGAAAGGGAGAATAAAACTAAGCCAGCGAAATAGTATTATCGAAAGCAAATTGGCATAATTTCCCAAATGGCTGGAATGTTAAAACAGAAGCAATTAGAAAAAATTCTGGCAAAAATTCCGGAAATAAGAGTACTGGTGGTTGGAGATCTCATTCTTGACCATTTTGTGTCCGGTCAGGTGAAAAGAATCTCTCCCGAGGCGCCTGTGCCTGTTGTGGAGGTGAAAAAAGAAATTTACAGGTGCGGTGGCGCCGGAAATGTTTGTTTTAATATCAAAGGACTTGGCGGAAATGTAACTATTGTCAGTGTGATTGGAGAAGATGAAAACGGTACCATTGTCAAGAATATGCTTGAAGAAAGCCACATAGGAAGTTTTCTTGTTTCGCGTAAGGACTTTCCCACAAGTATTAAAACAAGGATAATTGCCGGTTCTCAGCAGATGATACGGGTTGATAAAGAAAGAATTGAAAAACTTTCACAGGATGAAATTTCCAGAATTCAGGATTTTTTTGCGAAAGAGATTGAGAATATCGATGCTGTCATCATTTCTGATTATGGAAAGGGTATGATTATCCCGTCTCTCATATCTTATTTTGTGCAGGTATGTCGAAGGCAGAATAAGATAATAACAGTAGACCCCAAGATCAATCATTTCTTTTATTATAAAAATGTTGACTGTTTGACTCCAAATTTAATGGAAGCAAGCATGGGTATGCATCTTCCAGAGCCATCAACCGAAGAAGAAATTGTGTCGCTTGGAAAAAAAATAAGGAAAAAACTTTCTGCTCAAAATCTTGTGATTACTCGTGGAAAGGATGGTATGACAATTTTCAGCGATTCCGGGGTGAGAAATCTTCCAGCGGTAAGCAAAGAGGTTTTCGATGTCACTGGCGCCGGAGATACTGTAATTGCGGTAATAACACTTGCGATGGCATGCGGCTTTGATGTGTTCAGCGCATCCTTTTTTGCAAATCTCGCTGCAGGAATTGTTGTTCAGAAACTTGGAACTGCCAATGTTTCGCCGGAAGAGTTAAAAGCGGTATTTAACGATTATGTATTTAAAAAGGCAATCTGATGAAGGATGTTATTGGAATAATTCCCGCAAGGTATGATTCTGAAAGACTTCCTGGTAAAGTTCTTCAGAAAATAGGCAGAATTACAATCCTTGAAAGTGTTTATCAACACGCAATGCGCGCAAAAACTTTAGACAGAATCATCATTGCCACAGACAGCAATATCATAGCAGAAGAAGCAAGGCATTTTGGAGCAGAAGTTTTTATCACTTCGTCTGATTGCACCTGCGGGACTGAAAGGGTGGCAGAGGTTGCTGAAAAAATAAGTGGAAAGATTTTTGTGAATATTCAGGCAGACGAACCGCTTGTTCCGGACCAGGCTATTGACCTGCCTGTGGAAGAGATGCTAAAAAATAGAAAGATTGTATGTTGTACTCCAGCGACACGCATAAGGACAGAGCAAGAGCTTTATAATCCGGATATAACAAAGGTAGTAATGGATAGAAACGGTTTTGCGCTTTTCTTTTCGGCAAGTTTGCTTCCTTTTCCTCGCGTATATTTTACAAAGGACAGGCCTTTTTTTAAAAAGGTGGATTTTTTCAAACACATTGGCGTTTATGCGTTCAGGAAAAATTTCCTTTTGAGATTCAAACTGCTTCCAAGAGGTCCTCTTGAGAAATTTGAACAACTTGAGCAGTTGAGGATGTTAGAAAACGGATATAAAATAAAGGTTACTGTTATTTCAAAGGACTCGATTTCCGTTGATAGCTTAAAAGATCTGGATAAACTTAAGGTTATGGGCCATGGCTAAGTTTATATTCATTACCGGGGGAGTCGTATCATCGCTTGGAAAAGGCATCGCAAGCGCCTCGATCGGAGCTTTAATGGAAAGCCATGGTTATAGAATTTCAATGATGAAACTTGACCCATACATAAATGTGGATCCGGGAACAATGAATCCATTCCAGCATGGCGAAGTTTATGTAACAGCCGATGGCGCTGAGACAGATCTTGACCTGGGTCATTACGAAAGATTCACAAACGCAAAGATTACCAGAGCCAATAACACCACAAGCGGTCAGATATATTTTTCAGTTATCCAGAAGGAAAGGGAGGGAAAATATCTCGGTAAAACAATTCAGGTTGTTCCTCATATTACTGATGAGATTAAAAGTCGCATCATGGCGCTTGCAAAGAAAGTGGACATTGTGATCTCCGAGATTGGAGGCACTGTTGGAGATATAGAAAGCCTGCCTTTTCTTGAGGCGATAAGACAGCTCAGGTTTGAGCACAATGGACAGGATACGGTTTTCATTCATCTAACGCTCGTACCGTTTATAAAAGCGGCAGGAGAGTTGAAAACAAAGCCGACCCAGCATTCAGTGGCGAGTTTAAGGGAAATAGGAATACAGCCGCAGATTCTTCTTTGCAGGACAGAAAAACCGTTATCACTTGAAATGAAAGAAAAGGTCGCGCTTTTCTGCAATGTTAGAAAGCAAGCAGTAATAGAAGCCATAGATACCTCTTTCATATACGAAATCCCTCTCATTTATCACAGGCAGAATCTTGACAGAATTATTCTGGAGAACATTAATTTGCCATGCCATCCTCACCCTGATCTTGAAAAGTGGTACAGCATCGTCAATATTCTGCATACAGCAGAGGAAAAAGTTAAGATTGGTGTGGTGGGTAAGTATATCAAATTGCAGGACTCCTACAAATCAATATACGAAGCCCTTGTGCATGGCGCGATTGCAAACCGTTGCAGGGTTGAATTTTCCAGAATCGATTCAGAGGATATTGAAAAGGAAGGCGCTGATAAGTTTCTTGGCGATGTTGATGGAGTGATACTTCCAGGAGGTTTCGGGATTCGTGGCGTTGAAGGAATGATCGGCGCGATAAGGTATTGCAGGGAAAAAAGAATTCCCTTTCTGGGAATATGTCTTGGTCTTCAGTGTTCTGTGATTGAATTTGCAAGAAATGTCTGTGGCCTGCACAGGGCAAATAGTACCGAATTCGATGCGGAAACAGAAGACCCTGTAATATGCCTTCTTGATGAACAAAAAAATATCACGAAACTTGGCGGAACAATGAGGTTGGGCTGCTATCCCTGCATGATTGAACCAAAATCCATTGCATACCGTGCATACAGAAAAAAGAAAATATTTGAAAGACACAGGCATAGATGGGAATTCAACTTAAAGTATCTGGACTTGATGGAAAAATACGGCATGAAATTTTCCGGATTTTCTCCTGACAGGAAACTGGTAGAAATTATTGAACTCAAGAATCATCCCTTTTTTATCGCAACCCAGTTTCACCCCGAATTTCAGTCAAAACCTTTTGACTGTCATCCTCTTTTTTCTTCCTTCATACTTGCTTCGCTCAGGCGCAAAAGGCAAGAATAAACTACTATAAAATGAGAATTCAGAATTTTCCCCAGCCCCAGAAGGGAGCGAATTGTTTCCCCCTTTGAAAAAGGGGGACAGAAGGGGGCTTTTGGAAATCTTTCCCACCACTCTTTAAGAAAGAGGGGAGAATAAGAAAGAAGGGCAAGGTGGTTGGATTGTTGCGCGATTACTAAGTTTGCCTTTTTCAAAAAAAAAGTTTATAATAAACATTTGAATAAATAATTTTCTCCAATGTCACAGGAGACATTTATGGCAACACCGCTTGAAAAATGGGTGGAAAAACAGGCAGAGTTAACCAGACCTGATAGAATCCACTGGTGCGATGGCAGCGAAGAAGAAGCACGCTGGATTATTCAGAAAGGGATGGAAGAAGAAAAAATCAATGGCAATCCTGTGTTTTATCCCTTAAATAATGAAAAATGGCCAAATGCATATCTTCACAGAAGTCATCCCACAGATGTCGCCAGAACTGAGCATCTCACATATGTTTGCCATCCTGAAAAAGAAACAGCAGGTCCTAACAATAACTGGATGCATCCAGAAGAGGCAAAGAAACTTTTAACACGCTTTTCAGACGGTTGCATGCGCGGAAGAACAATGTATGTTCTTCCGTATATGATGGGTCATCCTGACAGCCGATTTGCGAAGGCGTGCGTCCAACTTACGGATATTTCCTATGTTGCTGCGAGTATGCGAATAATGACCAGAATGAGCAAGAAGGTTATAGAAAAAATAGGAAATAGCGAAGATTTTGTTAAAGGGCTTCATTCTGTTGGAGATTTTGACCCTGAGAAGAGATTTATAATGCATTTTCCGGATGAAAATTTTGTCTGGAGCGTTGGTTCTGGTTACGGTGGCAATGCGCTGCTGGGCAAAAAGTGTTTTTCATTGAGAATCGCTTCATGGCTTGGATATAATGAAGGATGGCTTGCAGAACATATGGTTATTATGGGTGTTGAAGACCCTGATGGAGAAATTACCTATATCGCGGCCGCGATGCCTTCGGCCTGCGGAAAAACAAATCTGGCGATGATGGAACCATCTCTCGATGGCTACAGGGTGTGGACACTCGGAGATGATATTGCCTGGTTTCATATTGGCGATGATGGAAGATTATATGCCATCAATCCAGAAATTGGATTTTTTGGAGTTGCTCCGGGAACATCAAATAAAACAAATCCAAATATGATGAAAACATTAAAATGGAATAAATTCTATCCCACGCTTTTTACCAATACAGCTTTAAATCTTGACACCAATGAACCCTGGTGGGAAGAAATTGATCAACCATCCGGGGAAAATATGCTGGACTGGCAGGGAAATAAGTGGAACCCGAACTCAGGAACAAAGGCAGCGCACCCTAATTCAAGATTTACAGTTTCAATTTATAATGCCCCAACACTTTCGAAGGAGTTTGACAACCCGCAAGGCGTTCCAGTATCAGCCATTATTTTTGGCGGAAGAAGAACAAAACTTATTCCTCTTGTCACAGAAGCGTTTGATTGGAACCATGGCGTATTTATTGGCGCAAGAAGTGGTTCAGAGACAACAGCCGCGGCAATCCATCAGGTTGGAGTTTTAAGAAGGGATCCAATGGCCATGTTGCCATTTTGCGGTTATAACATGGGAGATTACTTCAATCACTGGATTTCCATGGGAAGGAAAATGAAAAATCCACCAAAAATCTTTTCTGTAAACTGGTTCAGAAAAGACCAGAACAGCAAATTTATCTGGCCTGGTTTTGGAGAAAACATACGGGTTTTGAAATGGATTGTTGACAGGGTTAAAAACAGGGTTCCAGGCAGGGAAACACCAGCAGGCATAGTGCCACATTTGAAAGATATTGACCTTACAGGCATTGACATATCTGATGAAAATTTAAGAAAGATCCTTGATGTAGATATAAAAGAGTGGAAAGAAGAGCTGGAAGATGTTAAAAAATTTTTCGAGTCGCTTGGAAAAAGGTTGCCTGCTGAATTGTGGCAGGAATTTGAAAAAGTTTACCGGCAGGCATTATAGTACCTGCCGGTTTTGTTTTTTTGTTTCAAAGTTCGTATCTAATTCTACTGAATGTCCTCAAGCAAATTGATGAGGTCATCTTCATGTTCTATTTCATCCTTGAGTATTGACAGGACCATATAATAAGTCACAGGATCCTTATCTTTCAATTTTTCAGCAAGGTTCTGATAGACCTCTATTGCGCACTGTTCGCCTTTGATGTTTTGTTTAAGGATTGATATAACAGCAGGGTCTGAAGGCGCTTCGTATCCACAGTTGGTCAGTTTATACCAGTCCTCTGGTTTAAGAACAGGGCTTCCGCCAAGCTGCACAATTCTGTCAGCAAGCATATTTGCATGTTTTAATTCATCACCGGCGTGTTCGGCAAGTTCTTTTGCTGCTTCCTGTCTGAACTTACCTTTCACAACTTTTTCCCCAAGCCAGTACTGATAATAAGCGAGCCATTCGTCAGAGAGCGCTTTATTCAACATCTTCACAATTTCTTCAACATCGGCTTTGATAATTTTTATCCCTTTTCTTTCCATAAAATTCCTCCTTTTACAGTTCACCCTTCTCTTTTGCCAAGTTCCCTGTCAAGCATAATCAGGGCTGGCCCCTGATCCTTTATCATTTTCAGGGTTTCAAGAATATACGAGGCGTTTTTTTCTTCTTCAACCTGCTCGTTAACAAACCATTGAAGCATAATTAGAGCCGGATTATCGTTTGCTTTTTGAGCAAGATTTACAAGATTATTTATATTTCCTGTGATTTTTTTCTCATGCGCAAGCGTTTTTTCAAAAATTTCTGTTATTGAAGAAAAATTTGCTGGCGGCTTGTCTATTTCTAAAAGTTCAATCTTTGTTCCGACATCAACCATAAAATCGAAAAATTTCATCGCATGGCCTAATTCTTCTTTTGCCTGGATTCTCATCCATTTTGCAATACCTGGAAGATTATTCTCCTCACAATACACAGACATACTCAGATACAGATACGCTGAATAAAGCTCATTCCGTATCTGCTCATTCATCGCCTTATGCAAATTTTTTTCCATATTTCCTCCTTTTTTTATGCTCCAAATTTTTCAAATTTAAGCGCGTTAGCCAGAAGTATATACATAATGTCTGTCGCTGGTATTGTGCCAAGCATTCCCTTAGCGCACGCCCTTTCTGTTAATCGGTCAACATCGTCCGGTATCAGGTTTTTTGATACCACAACAAGCGGCACAGGATGCCATGAATGTCCTTTAAGCGCGCATGGCGTTGAATGGTCGCCCGTTATACATATGACGTCAAAATTTAGATGCTTGATTCTTGAAATTTTTTCATCGAACTCTTCGATCGCGGCGATCTTTTTCTTAAAATTTCCATCCTCACCGGCGCTGTCTGTCTTCTTGTAATGGAGATAAAAGAAGTCATATCTATCATAAAGGTTATTCAGAGCAACAATCTGGTCGTCTATCGTATCAAGTCCGGTTATTACCTCCATTCCAACCAGTTTTGCAAGTCCCTTGTACATTGGATAACTCGCGATACACGCAGCTCGTAAAAGATATCTTGTTTCAAATGGCTCAATCTCCGGAAGATTTGAAAAACCCCTTAATAAGATTGTTTTCGCTTTTGTGTCAATGTTTGATAGAATTTCCTGCGCCTGGTTCAAAAAATCATTCAAAACATCCGCTGTAAATTTTGCGCCTTCTTCAAGAGGCACAATTTTTTTTAAAGGCAATCCCTCTTTTTGAGGATCGTTTTCACTTACAGAAGGAGAAAGATTGTTTCCTCGCAGGATAATCGCAACTCTGTGTTCTTTCACTGTTTCAATAATGATTTCAATCCCTTTGATTTTTTTAATCTTTTCCCGCAATATTTCAACAATTTTCCGGTTTTCTTCTGTTGGAATCCTTGCTGCGCGGCGGTCTGTAACTATCTGATTTTTGTCTATGGTCGCAAAGTTGCCTCTTATCGCAATGTCCTGTTTTTTTATTTCCATTCCAATCCCACAGGCTTCAAGCACACCCCTTCCAATCTGATGCTGAATTGGATCATATCCAAAAAGTGAAAGATGGGCAGGACCGCTGCCCGGAGTAATTCCCGTAAGAATTGGAATTGAAAGTCCGCACATACCTGCTTTTGCATAGGAATCAAGATTGGGTTTTGATGCTGATTCAAGCTCTGTCTTGCCTGTTTCAGGATCTGGCAGTCCTCCCAATCCGTCCATTACAACAAGTAATATTTTATTCTCATTTTTTTTCACGACTGTCTTGAGTATTTTTTCGATTTTCATACCCAATCTCCAAAAGGTTGATAAAATTCCTTTTTTAAGGTACTATAAATCAGGGGAAATGTCAAAAACATCATTTCTTTAATGAGATAGAACAGGCGAGGTTGCGTGCTTTTTATAGTCGGGACTCCGATAGGAAATCTTGAAGATATAACGCTTCGGGCAATAAATGTTCTGAAGGATGTTGATTTTATAGTGTCAGAGGACACAAGAGAAACCAGAAAATTGCTCAACCATCTCAATATTTATAAACCGCTCATAAGTTATTACAGGGGTCGCGAAAAGACAAGGTCTCTGGAAATATTGCAAATTCTCAAACAGGGTAAAAAAGTGGCGCTTGTTTGCGACAGAGGAACGCCAGGCATTTCTGACCCAGCGCACTATGTTGTTAGAATGTGTCAGGAACAGGGGATTGCTATTGTTCCAGTGCCAGGACCTTCGGCTCTGACTGCTTCTTTGAGCGTTTCGGGATTTCCTTTAGACAGTTTTTCTTTTTACGGGTTTGTTCCGAGAAAAAAAAAGGAAAAAATAGAATTTCTCAAAAGGCTGGAGGAAAGAGAGGAAGTTTGTGTGTTTTTTGAATCTGTCCACAGGTTCGCTGACACAATGGATGCTCTTAATCAGGTTTTTCCTGAAAGGCGGCTTGTTATATGCAGGGAACTGACAAAGAAATTTGAACAGATTATTACTGGCACTGTTAACCAGTTGCACAGTAAGTTGTGCGAGATAACCTTAAAGGGAGAGTTTGTGCTGATCCTCGGGAGGAAACAATGTTGATGAAATGGTTCAGGAAAAAGAAAAATTTCAGGATGGTTATGATTGTTACTGCGGCTCTCGTAATACCGGGTTTTGTCATATGGGGCGTTAGTATATCAGGTTCTGACCGTAAATACACAGTTGCAGTGGTTAATAAAGAACCAATCTATCAGCAGGAGTTTTACAGGACACTTGAAGAAACAAGACAACAATATCGGGAGATTTTGAAAGAAAACTATTCAAAGCTTATCGATGAAACGCAACTTGAAAAGATGGTTCTTCAGAGAATGATTCAGGAAAAATTGCTTGACCAACTGTGCAGAAAGCATCGTATAAAGGTTAGACCTTCTGAAATAATGGAGGTTATAAAGGCAGAACCAGCCTTTAAAAATGAGAAGGGCCAATTCGACCAGGCAAGATTTAAGGCGTATTTTTCAAGGATTTCTCCTGAGAAAACAAAGGAAATTGAGCAGCAAATAAGATCTGGCATCAAATATCAGAAATTGAAACAGGAAGTTCTTTCTGAAACAACCATAATTGTAAGCGACTCCGAAATAAAAGCGCTGGCTGGCAAAGATATAAAAGAAGAAAAGATACCGGAGATAAAAAGATATCTCCAGTCGCAGAGAGAAGAACAGTATTTTCAGAAATGGCTTGAAAAAAAGAAAAACGAAGCAAAGATAGAGGTTTTTCTTAATTTTGAACAGGAGAAGCGCTCATAATGGATTCAAAGGACAATATTCAATATGAGATACATCTTCTGGATACGATTTGCAGAGGGTTGCAAGCCACACTTAATGTTGACAAAATTGTCCACATCATTTTAACAGGACTTACAGCAGGAGCTTCCCTTGGCTTCAGCAGAGCCACATTATTTTTTATAAACGAATCAGGCCTTCTTCACAACGGTCGGGGCATAGGTCCATTCGATCGCGATGAAGCTGAAATAATCTGGGCAGATTTAGCTAATTCTTCCGCAACTCTTGAGCAAATGTTTGAGAACAGTCATCGTCGAACGCTTGAGAGTCAGAGATTTGCTGTTGAGATAAAATCGATTACTTGTGATATCACGAGTTTGCCACAGGATAGTCCTTTAAGAAAGGCCATATCTGAAAATAAAATTGTTGTTTTGAATGAAGCGGAAAGATTTTTTGTCCCTGAGGAATTTCACTGGTTCGTGCAGTATTCAACTCAGGTTATTATAGCGCCCATAATGATTTCAGGCAAGGTTTCAGCGGTTGTTTTTGCCGATAACGCGTTCCATTATAAAAAGATAACGCGGGAGATAATTTATTTTCTTTCAATAATACTCAATCAGGCAGGGCTCGCCCTGAGCAATGCCTTTGCATATGAAAACACCAGGCACAATCTTACAGAACTTCGTCGTTTAAATGAGAAACTCAGAACAATGCAGGAGGACCTTCTTGTATGCGAAAGATTCGCTGCAGCAGGACGGATTTCATCATATCTTGCCCATGAAATAAGAAATCCTCTCGCCACGATAGGAGGATTTGCGAGGCAGATTCTTGAAATATGCAGGGGAAAAAACACTGATGCAAGGATTTCAAGGAATGCGAAAATTATAGTTAATGAGGTCAGAAGACTTGAACTTGTTTTAAATAATCTCTTGAGGTTTTCATTCAAGCAGCCGGCGAAAAAAGAATCCATTCATTTGAAAAACTTTCTGGATGAGTTATTAGAGGTTCTGTCAATAAACATTCAGGATAGCGGAGTAAGTTTATTTCTTGATGTGCCTGAGCAGATGAATGTTTTTGCCGACAGGATACAGCTGGGCGAGGTTTTTTACAATATTATTCATAATTCTCTTGAAAGCATGAAACCAGGAGGAGCGCTTGCGATAAAAGCCGGCGAAAATGACAGCGAGGTGTGGATAGAGATATCCGACACCGGCTATGGCATACCGCCGGATGTTTTGAAACAATTATTTAAACCGTTTTTTACTACCAGGACGCATGGAATTGGACTCGGGCTTCATCTTGTTAAAACGATTGTGGAAGAAAATCACAGCGGAAAAATTGACCTTGTTTCGCAGGTAGATACTGGAACAAAAGTAACAATTACACTCCCAAAAAAGGAGGCGCATGGCGAAAAAAATTCTTCTGATAGAGGATGAAGCCAACCAGAGAATTCTATATACAGAAACGCTTGAAAAAGAGGGATATGAAGTTGCCTCTGTTTCAAATGGAGAAGACGGATTGAACCTGCTTGAAAAGAAAGATTTTGAACTTGTTATCATTGATATCAGAATGCCTAAAATGAGCGGACTTGAAACCATTTCGCATATTCTTGGACAGAGAAAAAATCTTCGCGTGATAATATACACATCATATCCGCAATACAAACAGGATTTTATGAGCTGGGCAGCAGATGCTTATATCGTTAAAAGCTCGACAGGTTTGAATGATCTTATCACAAAAGTTAAGGAGTTGATAGGTGAGCCAAAAGGATAGAGTGCTGACACTTGTTCTTGCTGGAGGAAAGGGAGAGCGATTGTATCCGCTTACCCGGGATAGAGCAAAACCCTCAGTGCCTTTTGGAGGAATTTACCGGATCATTGATTTCACTTTGAGCAATGCCATAAATTCTGATTTGAGAAAAATATATGTTCTGATTCAGTACAAATCGTATTCTCTTCAAAGACATATAAGAGAGGGCTGGAATATTTTCAGCAGAGAACTTGGAGAGTTCATTGATGTTATACCCGCGCAGATGAGGATAGGGACCGACTGGTATTTAGGAACAGCGGATTCTGTTTTTCAGAACATCTATTTTTTGAATCAGGAAAAGCCAGATATGGTATTAATTCTTTCAGGCGACCATGTTTATAAAATGGATTATAGAAGGCTGATAGAATTTCATAAGCAAAAGAACGCAGACCTTACGATAAGTGTTTTTGAAGAACCATTGCAGGAGGCAAGAAGATTTGGCGTGCTTGATGTTGACGAAAATCAACAGGTTACAGGATTTATAGAGAAACCTGACAAACCAAAGCCATCGCCATATAATTCAAATGTTAGTCTTATTTCAATGGGGATATACATATTCAAGACAGAAACACTCGTCCGCCGTATCATTGAAGATGCAAAGAGACCAGATAGCACCCACGATTTTGGGAAGGATGTCATTCCTTCAATGATAGGCAGAGATAAAGTTTTTGCATTTCCCTTTATCGATGAAAACAAAAAAGAGACAAAATACTGGAAGGACATAGGCACAATTGAAGCATATTATGATGCGAATATGGATCTTGTTAATGTTGAGCCTGTTTTTAATCTTTACGACCGCCAGTGGCCCATAAGAACATTTCAGGAACAACTTCCACCCGTCAAAACTGTTTTTTCATTCGGCGAAAGAACCGGAACAGTGCTTGATTCTATTATAGGAGGTGGTTGCATCATAAGCGGAGGCAAAGTTTATAGAAGTGTGCTATCGCCGTGGGTCAGAATTAACAGTTATGCTGAAGTCAGTGAATCTATCCTTCTTGATAATGTGAATGTTGGAAGATACTGCAAGATTAGAAGAACCATAATTGACAAAAATGTTGTTGTTCCGCAAGGAATGATTATTGGCTATGACCCTGTTGAGGACAGGAAAAGATTTGTTGTGAGTGAAACTGGAATTGTGGTTATTCCAAAAGATTATCAATGGTAATTGAGACAAGGAGAAATAAATGCCAGAATTGAGAAAAGACCCTGTTATTGGTAGATGGGTAATTATTTCAACAGAGCGAAAACTCAGACCGAATGATTATGCTGGAATGTGTTCTTTATCAGCAGAAGAAGAAAATTCGCCTTTTTGTCCTTTTTGCCCTGGAAACGAGGCAAAAACACCTCCTGAAATATATGCTATTAGAGAAAACTCGACGCAGCCGAACACCCCTGGATGGCTGATAAGGATTGTTCCGAACAAATACCCTGCTTTAAGAATAGAGGGCGATTTGAATAAAAAAGGCGTTGGAATTTTTGACAGGATGAACGGGATTGGAGCGCATGAGGTGATTATAGAGACCCCTGAACATAAACAGCAGATGCAGGATTTTCAGCAGAATCATCTTGAACGCGTGCTTTACACATATCAGTTGCGCAGTCTGGATTTGAAAAATGATAAACGTTTCAAATACAGCATGATTTTCAAGAATTATGGAAGAGAAGCAGGTGCTTCGCTTTATCATTCTCATACACAGCTGATTGCAACTCCTGTAACACCTAAAAGGGTCAAGGAAGAATTAAAAGGTGCTCAATGGTACTATGACTACAAGGAACGATGCATATTCTGCGATATCATTGAAGACGAAATATCAAAGGGAGAGAGAGTTGTGTCAATCAATGATGATTTCATCGCGATTGTTCCCTATGCTTCAAGGTTTCCCTTTGAACTGTGGCTTTTGCCTTTAAGGCACAGTCCTGATTTTGACTCCACAACTGATGCTGAGAGGCACAACCTTGCTCAGATGCTGGGATTGGTTTTGAAAAAACTGATTAAGGGGCTTTGTAATCCATCGTATAACTTCATTATCCACACTGCGCCCAACAGATTTCCTCATCCTGGATACTGGCAAACCATAGACAAGGACTATCACTGGCACATTGAGATTATGCCACGGCTGACAAGACCAGGCGGTTTTGAATGGGGAACAGGATTTTACATAAATCCAACACCGCCTGAAGAGGCGGCGCAATTTCTGCGAGAACTGTCAATTTAGTTTACACCCGGAGTTACAGTTATTCCCATTTTTTAAAGGGGACAAAGGAGGATTTTGCAAATCTTCCCCAGCCCTTCTTTAAGAAAGGGGAGAGAAAATAAAAAGAAAGGAGAATAAGAATGAAGAGTGTTGCGATTGTTTCCTGTGAATCTGTTCCATTTGTAAAAGTTGGAGGGCTTGCTGATGTTGTGGGTGCTCTCTGCGAAAAACTGCCAAGATATATTAACTCAAAGGTTTTTCTTCCAGGCTTCAAACAGATTATTGAGAAATATCCATTTGAAAAAATCTGTGAATGCGATGTCGTTTTTTCTAAAAACAGGGTTGAAAAGGCAGAACTACTGAAATTAAAACACAAACACGATGTTTATTTAATAGGCAACGATCATTATTTTAACAGGGACCAGTTATATGGAGAAAAAGGTATTGACTATCCCGACAATCTCTTAAGGTTTTCTTTTTTTTCAAAGGCAGTTCTTGAATGTTGCAAAAAAACAAATATATCTGTTGATGTATTTCATTGCAATGACTGGCAGACAGCGCTTGTTCCGCTTTACAGAAAACTTTTCTATAACGAAATGTCTGCCGCCACTGTTTTTACAATTCATAATCTTGCCTATCAGGGGATATTTCCTGCCGGCCAGTTTGAGTTTTTGGGGCTTGGGAATGAATTTTTTACAATGGACCAGCTTGAATTCTATGGAGATATCAATATAATGAAAGCTGGTATCATACATTCAGAAAAGATCAATACTGTCAGTCCGACCTATGCAAAAGAGATTCTAACTGAAGAATTTGGCTGCAGGCTTGACGGACTGTTAAAAACAAGGGAAAGAGACCTCGCAGGCATTCTGAACGGAGTCGATTATATGGCCTGGAATCCGCTTTTTGACAGGACAATTGCCAGAAAATATCGCACAAGGAAAGGAAAACTTGTAAACAAAATCGCCATTCAGGAAAAGTTTTCGCTTACAAAAAATGAGGGGATTGCTGTTTTTGGTTTTGTTGGCAGGTTTGTTGAACAAAAAGGGATAGATTTGATTATTGGCGCAATAGAAAATCTTAAAGATGCTGAATTTCAGTTTGTATGCCTTGGTACAGGAGACGCATCATATGAAAACGCAATGCAGACTCTTGCCAGAAAATATCCTGAAAAGATAGGTGTCAGGGTTGGTTTTGACGATGCTTTAGCCCGTCAGATTTACGCCGGGAGCGATTTTTTTCTTATGCCGAGCAGGTTTGAGCCCTGCGGGCTTGGTCAGCTGATAAGCCTGAAATATGGAACAATCCCCATTGTTAGGAGCACAGGCGGATTGTCTGACACTGTCAAACCCATAGATCCTGTTAAAGATATCGGATGGGGCATAGTTTTTTCAATTCCTGCGGCATCAGATCTTGAAAAGGCAATGTGGACAGCCATTGAGATGTATAATGATGTCGACCTGATGGAAAGAGTTTTCAAAAGGGCTACTTCTCTTGATTTTTCGTGGAACAGGGCCATTGAAAGTTATCTGGCGCTATACAAAAGCGCACTGGAGAAGTTATGACCTATTTAAATATTCTGTGGCATTTTCATCAGCCCTGGTATGTTATGCCAGGTTCAAACAGTTTGAATAGTTCCATAATCACATTCAGGGCTCTTTATAACTACTATCCAATGGCAAAAATGATCGAGGAATCAGGTGTCAGGCTTACCTGCAATTTCACTCCGTCTCTTTTGCTTCAAATCAAAAATATTGCAGAAGGAAATATCAATGATGAATTTCAAGGTATGCTTGAATCTGAATCATCCAGCGATATCGCAAAGGTGAAAATGTTTTCAGCGGAACTGCCGGATCGAATAAAGAAAAAAAGCGCAATTTTGAAAACACTTTCTGGTAAACTTGATTCAGAGGAAATTTCAAAGAAAAAATTGTCAGATATCGTGGTATGGATGCACCTTGTTTGCTTTCATCCTTTGATGGGTAAATATTTTCCTGAAATAGAGGAACTTAAAAAAAAGGGCGTCGGGTTCAG
Source organism: Candidatus Omnitrophota bacterium (assembly GCA_023819255.1). GTDB lineage: Bacteria > Ratteibacteria > UBA8468 > B48-G9 > DTJG01 > DTJG01. The sequence continues at coordinate 3,460 of JAMWBU010000033.1, read as the reverse complement.
CCAGAAGGACAGGGAAATCTTGCTTGGCATTGAAAAAAAAGCATTTTCAGATATTATTCCACTTTACAGAAAACTTGTTGAATCAGGTCTTATCGAGATAAGCACCACTCCCGGCTATCATCCTATAATGCCGCTTATCTACGACATTTCAATATCTACCAGAACCCATACATCTTACAGTATGCCCGATGTGAAATTCAGTTATCCAGAGGATGTAAGGGCTCATATCGAAATGGGTATTAAAACAGCAGAGTCAATTTTTGGCATTGTTCCAGCCGGATTATGGCCTGCAGAAGGTTCTATAAGCAGCCAGGTTCTTGATGAAATTTCTAATTACGATATTTTGTGGATTGGCGCGGACGAGCAAATACTTTCTGCGGCAGATGTACCAGAAAAAGATATTTCCACCGCCATTTATACCTGGAAAGACAGGTTTTCTATCTTTTTCAGAAATCATGGATTTTCTGACAGATTGGGTTTTATCTATCAGTCATGGGACGAAAAGAAGGCTGCAGTGGACCTCATAAAAAAAATTGAAGAGTTTTCAGGAAGTCAGGAGCGTATTCTTACGATTATTCTTGATGGTGAAAATCCGTGGGAATGGTACAGGCAAGAGGCAACGGTATTTCTGAAAGAGTTTTATGAGATGGCAGTTTCAAATAAAAATATCAGCATGCAGACATTAAGCCAGGGGAGAAATCTTAATTTCAAAAAAATTTCGCTTTCTTCAATCCCCCCGGGTTCATGGATGGGCCTTCATTTCGATAACTGGATAGGCTCCAGTGACGCAAATAGATTGTGGGAAATACTCAGTAATGCCAGACAAATGGTAAAACAGCACGCCAGCAAAATTGAACAATATGACAGATTGAAGGAACTGATTTTGATGGCTGAATCAAGCGATTTTTTCTGGTGGATGAGCGTTCCGGCTGAGAAGGAAGTGAAAATGAAATTTTACACTCAATTTCAGGCGATTATTTCAGAAATTTACAGACGGATTGGCGTAGATGTTCCTTTTGAAGTTTTCGAGGCACATGTTTTTGAAACAAAAGTCAATCAACCTTTAAAGCAAATCAGCCCGGTCATTGATGGGAAAGTGACAGATTTTTTTGAATGGGCGGCAGCAGCAGAAATAAACATCCAAAAATTATGGACGACATTTCAGCCATTCAATCTGCCTGTCAGTAAACTTTTTTATGGCTATGATAGAAAATTTTTGTATATCAGAATTGACTTTACAGAAAAGGTTTTTTCCTCTGTTGCGATAGAAAGCAAAAAAAGTGGCACTGTATTTTCTTCGGGGATAGGAACCGAGCCCTTTGTTAAAGAAAACATTGGATTTGACAGATGCATTGAAATAAGCATACCTCTTGAAAAAACAGGCGATGAAAACGGGCTGAATTTTGCGATAAGACTGGAAACAAGTGATGGTGAAATAAGAATTCCGCCTGCGGGATTTTTTGCCTTCACGCCACAGGTTTTTGAAGAGGACTGGGTAGTTTAGGAGGTGTTTGTGATAAATTTTTCAAGTTCCTTTGAATGTGGTAATGGCAAAAACTTTGTTCAGGTCGGAGAAAACAGATACAGATGCGAAGTAGTGGGAGATAAAAAGGTTTATTGCTACTACTTTTGTTTTGATATTGAAAATGTTTCAAAAAATGAAAAAACAATAGATATTGAAGTTTGGCAGGATGCTCTCATTGGAGATGTTGAGGGGTTTATTTCCCATTTTCCAACAACAATATGGATTTCTACAAAAGATGGTAAACGATTTCAGCCGCTTGAGCAATCATTGTGCAGGGTAAACAGGCAGAATATAGAAATATCTATTTCACTGGAACCAGGAGAAAAAAGAAGAATAACCAATAACTGGCCCTGCTATTACTCTGATACAAAGAACTTTCTTGAGCATCTTGTAAATGAAAGGAAAAACTGCGAGATTCTTATTCTTGGCAAATCCTGCGGCAACAGGGATATTATTGGAATAAAAGCCGGCACGAAAGGAAAACCGAGAATTTTATGCCTTGCAGGACAGCACCCTGTTGAATTTCCTGGAATCTGGGCAGTAAGGGCGATGGCGGACTTTATAACCTCTGGAATTCCAGAGGCAGAAAATTTGAGGAAAAAATTCTGGTTTGAGATAGTACCTGTAGCAAATCCTGATGGAAATGTCGCAGGAAGAAATTGTTTTACAGATGAAGGGGTTGATCTTTACCAGGTTTTTGGAGAAAACCCGGACACAGATGAACCGGATTCAACAGAAGGAAAAATTCTGTGGAGATGGGCAACATGTTTACCGGCTGATCTGTGGATAAACTTTCATTGCTATCTTGGATGGAGAACAAACAGCGAATTTCCGTATGACGGCTGGTACCAGGTTCCTTATGACACATTTACCGATATAAAAAAAAGAAAGGTTTATGAAAGATTGTGCGATACAATTCGACTTATGACGGATGCCGCATCGACATCCATTGAACCTGAGACCCACTGGTTTAATAGTTTTGAACATCAGCTTGCGAGAAGGTATAACATACCGCATGTTTTTTATGAAATCAATGGCGGCACAGCAGGGCCTTTTCAATCCCAAAAGAGAGGTCTCAATGTTTTCATTCAGACCATAAAAACTTTTGAGACCTGCTTCTGACAAAAAATGGACGAAAGAATAAAAAAACTTTTAATGCTTGAGTTTCATAATCCATACGAGATTCTCTCATGGCAGGAGTGTGAGAAAAGTTTCTTGCTCAGGCTTTTTGTTCCTGATGCTATAAAGGTTTCTGTAATAAACACTGAAAATTCAAGAAGATATTCACTTCAACAAACCGAAAAATGGATTTTTGAAGGAGTTTTTGAGTCAAAATTTTTTTACAGGGTAGAGGCAGAGTACTCTGATGGAAGCAAAAGGTCATTTCTTGACGCATATTATTTTGACTGTTCTATATTTGGCGAGATGGACCTGTATCTTTTTAATGAAGGCAATCACTATGAGATTTATAAAAAGACAGGCGCGGTGCATAGAATTATAGATGGCATAGAGGGCTTCAATTTTTCTGTTTGGGCTCCTGATGCTAAAAGGGTAAGTGTTGTTGGAGATTTCAATAACTGGGATGGAAGAATTCATCAGATGCGGGTTCTTGGCAACTCTGGAATATGGGAGATTTTTATTCCTGAAATTTCATCCGGGCTCAACTATAAATATGAGATTCTCACAGGCACCAATCAAATAATTCTAAAATCAGATCCATACGGCTGTTATTTTGAATTGAGACCTAAAACTTCGACTATCACATGGAAAAGCACTTATGTATGGCAGGAAGCCCAACCTATTTCTCGCGAAAAAGACCTTACAGATTTGCCGCTCTGTATTTATGAGGCGCACTTAGGTTCCTGGAAGAGAAAGGACGGCGGAGGTTTTTTCAATTACAGGGAACTTGCAACACAGATTGTCGATTATGTTAAA
>JAMWBU010000032.1 GCA_023819255.1 Candidatus Omnitrophota bacterium | reverse complement strand
AAGGGTTTTTTCCAGAGTCCTGTACAAAATTGTATTTTCCAGAGAGAAAATCAGAGTCCGAAATATTGAGAGTGGATGCAAGGAATGAACCAACATCAATCTTTGCGCCTGCGCCAACAAGAATGCCCGCATTGTTAATCACAAAAACCTGTCCATTTGCCTGAATCTGCCCGTATATGCGCGAGGGATCGCCACCTATGACACGGTTAAGAACAATCGCAGAGGCGCCCGGCTGGACATAACGAACAAGTTCATTGGCATCAATGGAATACCCCTGCCAATTGATAATCGCCTTCTGCGTGAACTGGTCAATCTGCATAGTTGTCGCGTTCGGCTGGCTGATAGTCGCCTGTCCAGCGACAACATTGCCGGCATTGGGCATAGGCAATGCCTGAATGGGCCACATCAATACGGCGCAAGATATCAATGCGGCCAACTGCGCAAAGAGATTATTTCGAACTCTCTTCATCCCTTCCTCCTGTTTTTTTTGTTAACTGGTTCTTTTGTTATTTTTGTGTACATTGTAAACATTGTAATCATTGCAATTAAAATCTCAATGTTCCCTGAATGTAATAATGATAGTTTCCGCCATCAGACGGAATTTTTCCCTTTATTGGAAATCCGGCGTCAAATCTCAAATCAAAATTCTTATAAAATGCTCTTATGCCAGCCCCATAGCCAGAAAGCGTCTGGGAGGACTTTTCACCTATCAAAGGATTTTCAAGCTCAACCCCGGCCCAGTCAAAGAAGAATGCCCATTGAGCATATTTGTTAAGAATGAATTCCCCGGGCCATACCGGAGTGCGAAGTTCCGCGCTTAAAGCGTAACCTTTGTCCCCGAGATATTCGCTTTGAGGATACCCGCGAACTGAGTCAGGTCCGCCAATAGCGAATTTCTCTCCTATTGCAAGGGTTTGATTTGCCCACTGGCCCGAACCCCTTAGAATAAGAGAACAATTTCCAAGCCGCATTGTTCTTGCGGCATCAAGCGTCAGCTTAAGGAAGGTATTATCTGCTCCTGGCTTGCTCGGTTTTTTCGGATGCTCGCCCATTCCGCCAAACATACCGCCAAGCCCAAAATAGGCGTTGACCGCAATCATATCGCGCGCATTTTGCCTTATTCTTTCACGACTCACGCCAATCCCAAGCATACTGAGATTATCCTCTGCTGTTTTCTGTCCAAGAATATAGTTTTCATAGTTCTTAATTGCAAGAGAAGCGCCTGCTGTAAGCTTGCAATCAGTTCTCTTAATAAACGGATGAGTTAGCGAAAGTTCAAAAACCCTGCTATCACCTTCTATCCCGAGTATTGCTAAATCCTTACCAACCTCATAGTTCATATCAGCAAAGTTTAGACCAAGTCGTGTTCCATATCCATTAACCGGAAATGAATAACCGATCTTTCTGTAAAAACTGAAATCCCAGTCAGGGTGCGGAAGAACAATCCCGAGAGAAAGAATATCGCCATGCTTTGTGAGATTTCCAATATCAAGAGAAGCGCCTAACCTTCCCCTGCCGGTAAACTCACTTCCAAAGTTATTATAATAAAGAACCAGGTTATAAGGGACTGAATCTTTAACATCAAGATTTATATCAACTGTCCCGATTGTTGAACCCGGCGATAAGGTAGCGTTAACATTGAGTTTTGGGTTTTCGTTAAGATTTAGAAGTGATTTCTGTAAGTTGTCTCTGCTTATAACCTGCTCGGCGATAACCGGCTGCATCTGGGACCTGATGAATTTATTCGTATAGTACTTATTACCCTTGATTGTTATTTTATCCACATTTCCTTCGATGACTGCAATTTCGACAACTCCATTTTGAATTTTCTGAGCTGGAATGTAAGCCCTCGCGAGAAAATATCCTTTTTCTCGATATTCGCTCGTTATTCTATCGGCAACCGCCTTGATTTCAACCAGGGTCATCTCCCTGCCTTCATATGATCTTACAATCTTGCTTAGATCATATGTTGAAATTCTGGTGTTACCGGTGATCTTGAACTTGCTGACCTTAATTTTTGTGGTTGTATCCTTAATCTCCATCTCAGGCCTTGGAGGAACTTCAATTTGAGGTATGGATGGTTTTACTGTGGCTTTTGGTGCGGTTTTTTCTACTGCCGATTCAACCGCGCCTGCTTTTGCCTTGTCAGGAATTGCGGGTTGAGAAAAAGATAAAGAAATTGAGAAAAACAATATTGCTGCGCAGGAAACTACTTTCCTCGCCTGGCTTCCCATGGTTCCTCCTGTTTTTGTTTTACAATGGGAACTATTTCTTATTTAATTTTGCAATGATCGCGTCTGTTATATCAATAGTGCTCGAAAAATAAGGCAAATTTTTCTTGTCAAACACAACATCAAAATTATTTGCTTTCGCATACTCCTGAATGGTGTCGCTAATTTCCTTGAGCCGTTGCTGGGTGATTGCTCTATTCTTTTCAAGAAGCGTGGCGTTTGTTTCTTCAAGAAATGACTGGGCTTCAAGTTTCTTTGCCTTAATCTTGCTTTCTGTTGATTTCCTTTCGCTCAGAGTCATTTTTGACGCCTTTGCCTTATAATCATCTTCCATCTTCTTGATCTCCTCAATCATCCTATCATATTGTTCCTGTTTTGGTTTTCTTTCTGATTGCAGGTCAGATGTCGATTGTTTTACTTTTTCATAAGATGAGTAAACCTTTTCAACATCAACGACTCCTGCTTTGAAATCTTTTGAAAATGCTTTTGGACTTGAGGCTATTGCGATGATTGCTGCTGAGGCGAGAAAGAATTTCACTGCGCTACCTGCGTTCATACGCTCCTTTCGTGGTTTTGTTCTGTTCTAAATTCACAGTCATTATTTTTAAAATTTTAAGGTACTTCCTTTTATTTGTCAAGCTGAGGTTTACGCTTTCCATTTTTGTTTCCTGACTATTTTAATGCGTTCTTTTTTTTGTCAAGACCCCCCATTGCTTCATTAAAAAATCTATACGAAATTTTATCGTTGCTTCATTAAAAAATCTATACGAAAATATCCATCCCCTAATAAAAAGAAATTATATAAAAACGAGGTGGATAATGTTAAGAAAGGAGTTAGATATGACGGTGCGGAAGAGAATAAGTAGGATACTGGCAGAGAGGTATTGGAGGGTAAGGAAGAAAGAGAAGAAGCAAATATTAGATGAGTTTGTCAAGACATTTGGATATAATAGGAGTTATGCAAGTTGGTTATTAAGGATGTTAGGGAAGAGGCGTGTTTTTTATGTTGGGAATAAGAGATATATAGTGATAGGGGAAAAAAGGAGCCAAAAAGGTATAAGGAAGAGAGAAGTTAGTCAGGATAAGTGCTTCCAGTTGTGATAGATTATTAAGGGAAGAGAAAAATAAATGGCAAATAAAGAAGAAAAGGAGTTATACAAAGCCAGGTAGTTTATTAAAATGCAAGATACCTGTAAAGACATTTGCGGATTGGAGTGAGAATAGGCCTGGTTTTATAGAGATAGATCTGGTTGAGCATAGTGGAGGGCTATCCAGAGGAATATATGGACAGACATTAGATGGGACAGATGTATGTACCGGATGGACAGAAACTATATGTGTAGAGAATAAATCCCAGATGAAAGTATTTGAAGGAATAACCAAGATAATAGACAACTTTCCTTTTCCTATAGTTGGGATAGATTCAGACAATGGGGCAGAATTTATCAATAAACATCTTTTGAAATATTGTGAAGAAAATCGGATTACTTTTACCAAATCAAGGGCATATAATAAGAATGATAGTTGTTATGTAGAGCAGAAAAACTGGACAATTGTGAGAAAGACAGTGGGCTATTGGAGATATGAGACGGAAAAAGAGGTTGGTCTTTTAAATCAGATTTATTTATATTTGCGGCTATATACCAACTTTTTTCAACCTTGTATGAAGTGTATAATGAGAAGTAGGATAGGAAGTAAAATTATAAAAAGATATGATGTTGCAAAGACACCATACCAAAGGGTGATAGAATGTGGAGGCGTTGAAGAAAGGATGAAGAAAAAGTTAAATGAGATTTATAAAAATTTAAATCCAGCAGAATTAAAGAGAAAGATTACACAACTGCAAGAAGAATTATTTGAAAGAGTGAGGAGAAAAAGAATTTATGAAAGGAATTTGGAAAAAGAAGAAGTTTTTGTATAGAAAAATTAATAAAGCAACAGGCTCGCAAAATTGGATGACTGAATATCAAATTACCGGATTAATATTTTGATGAATATTCACCATTATCTGCAGCTATGTTATGAGATTTCCCAAATCCATTTTTTCCATCACTGTTCCCCTTTCATAAAGGGGGATTTTGGAAATGAGCAACAGCTGGAAAATCTCCCCCCCGCCCCCTCTTTAGAAAAGAGGGGAGAAAAAAATAGTTTCCCCCTTTCATAAAGGGGGATTTTGGAAATGAGCAACAGCTGGAAAATCTCCCCCCGACCCCTCTTTAGGAAAGAGGGGAGAAAAAAATAGTTTCCCCCTTTCATAAAGGGGGATTTTGGAAATGAGCAACAGCTGGAAAATCTCCCCCCGCCCCCTCTTTAGAAAAGAGGGGAGAAAAAAATAGTTTCCCCCTTTCATAAAGGGGGATTTTGGAAATGAGCAACAGCTGGAAAATCTCCCCCCGACCCCTCTTTAGGAAAGAGGGGAGAATGGATGTGGAAGCAAATACATCTTTTCAATTCTGGCGCCAAATTTTTCTGGCAGGTAAATCCCTGGTTCAATCGTGAAAACATTTCCTTCCTGCAGATTCTCTCTACTTGTTGAATTGATAACTGGAAACTCATGAACATCAATCCCAACACCGTGGCCTGTGCCGTGAGTAAAAAACTTATAAAGGTCATATCTTTTAAGAACTTCTACTGCGCACTGATGGATTTTTTTGCAGGACCTTTCTCCGTTTTCTATCATATTCTGTATCTCAATATGGGCTTCCTTAATTGCTTTAATCACCTTTAGTTTTTCTTCGACAACCTTTCCGATAGTAAATGTTTCAGTGATGTCGCTGTTATAGCCATCAACACTTACTCCCATATCAATCACAACTATATCATTGTCCCTGAATTTTCTTTTTGTCGGAAAATGGTGTGGATAGGAAGAATTGACGCCAGAGGCAACTATTGGCTGAAATGCTTCCCTGTCTCCGCCATATTTTCTTGTTTGATACAGAATTTCAGCAGAAATATCAAGTTCGCTGATGCCAGGCTTTATCAATTTTTTTATATTTTTCAAGACTTTTTGCGCAATTGATAGCGCCTTTTTTATATTCTCAATCTCTTGTGGCTCTTTTATTGAACGCAGTTTGCCAATAAAATCATCAATAACATATAATCGACGCACCTTGCGAGACAGTTTTCTCCATCCGTCAAGCGAAATCTCACCTGAAAAAACTGCTGGTTTCTTGAAGCCATTGAGAAACTTGTAGAGACTATTTTTTTCAAGCTTTTCAACAGAAAAGAAAATACTCGATTTTTTTTGCCTGTCAACCGCATATTGATAATAAATGCCGCCGGTAAAAAAAGTGATGTCCTTATGGCTTATGCAAAGGTATCCTTCAGCATTATGAAGACCTGTGAGATAAAAAATGTGCGAACGATTTTTCGTGATAAGGCAGTCTATGTTTTTTTTATCAAGAAATGTTTTTATCTTTTTTATTCTCTCTTCAAAGTTCATCTTCCGCTTCAGAATATAGAAAATGCAAAATTGATTTCTGGACATGCAAGCGGTTTTCTGCCTGTTGCCAGACAACGGAGTTATTGCCATCAATCACAGCATCTGTCACTTCCTGTCCTCTATGGGCTGGAAGGCAATGCATAAACAAAAAGTTTGCTGGCGCATTCTTTACAAGTTTTTCATTTACCTGGAATTTTTTGAAAATTTCAAGCCGTTTTTCTTTTTCTGTTTCATCGCCCATACTTACCCAGGTGTCGGTATAGATCACATCTGATTCTGGAACGAATGAATACGGGTCATCGCTGACTTTTAAAAGGTGGGGATTTTCCATAATGTTGACAATTTGTTTGCTAACGGAGTATTCAGAAGGGCAGGAAACATTAATTCGCACGCCAAGAATGTCAGCGGCGAGAATCAGAGTGTTGCATACATTGTTCGGGTCACCAATGTATGTTACGACAACCTCTTCAAGGTTTTTTTTATGTTCCCAGATTGTGAAAAAATCAGCGAGAATCTGGCAGGGATGAAAAGAATCAGTAAGGCCATTTATCACAGGAAAATCAACAATCCGGGCAAAAGATTCAACTTCTGACTGCTGGTATGTTCTTATCACAAGCCCTTTCAGATAAAGATTTAAAACCCTCGCAGTGTCCTCGGTTGTTTCTCCCCTTGAAATTTGAAGCTGGCTTGTTTCAAGGAAAATTGGACTTCCACCAAGTTCGATAATGGCAACCTCAAAAGAAATCCTTGTTCTGCTGGATGGTTTTCTAAATAAAAGTCCGATACTTTTCCCTCTAAGAACATCATCTACCAAAATTCCTTTTTTTCTTTGAAATTTATAAAATTTCGCCTTTTCAAAGATCGCGTAAATTTCTTTCCTCGACAGGTCGGTTATGTTCACAAGATCTTTTTTTTCTGTCATTGAGAAAATTCCTCTTCAAGGGATTTTTCTATGATCTTCAATCCTTTTTCAAGAAGTGTCTTGCTTATGCCAAGAGGCGGCATAATTCTTATAACTGTGTCGTGGGTGCAATTTAAAAGAAGCCCATTGCTTCTGCAACGATTTACAAAACTGGCGCCATTGACCGCAAGTTCCATTCCAAGCATAAATCCAATTCCTCTGATTTCCTTGATTACGCTGAATCTTCCCTGTAAATTTTTCAATTGATCAATAAACCAGCCAGAAAGATTTCTGACATTTTCAAGAAGTTTTTCCTGCTGGATGGTTTCAATAACAGCGATTGCCGCGCTGCATGCCAGTGGATTTCCCCCGAAGGTTGAAGCGTGGGTACCGGGAACTAAAAGATCGCACAGTCCCTTTCTTGCGACCATCGCTCCAATCGGAAAACCGCCGCCAAGTGTCTTGGCAAGCGTCATTATGTCGGGCTGAACGCCATAGTGCTGAAAAGCAAAGTAATTTCCGGTTCTGCCCATTCCTGTCTGAACTTCGTCAAAAATAAGAAGGATGTCTTTTTCATCACAAAATTCTCTTACCTGTTTCAGGTATTCTTTAGAAGCAACATTAATGCCACCTTCACCCTGAATCGGCTCAATTATAACTGCGATTGTTTTTTCGTCAACACAGTCCTTCAAGGAAGAAATATTATTAAATTCAGCATATGCAAAACCCTCTGGAAGCGGCTTGAAAGGCGCTGAATATTTTTCCTGACCTGTCATCGTGACTGTCGCAAGGGTTCTTCCATGAAAAGAATTTTTCATTGAAATGATTTTATATCTTGATGTTTTTGCTCCGTACAACCTTGATAGTTTTATCGCGGCTTCATTCGCTTCGGCTCCGCTATTGCAAAAGAAAATTTTGCCATCAAATGAGATTTCTATAAGCCGCCTTGCGCAGAGCGCCTGGACATCAATATAATAGTTGTTGGCAACATGCATTAACTTTCTTGCTTGAGACGAAACTGCCTTTACAACTCTTTCAGGACAGTGTCCAAGTCCGCTCACTGCCCAGCCTGGGAAAAAATCCAGGTACTTTTTATCATTTATGTCCCACAACCAGGGACCCCTTCCTTTTACGAAAACAAAATTCTCTTTTCCGTAACAACCTATGACATAATCGTTGTAATACTTTTTGACTGTAGCCTCATCCATTCGCTGTTTCCTTTCAGTTTAAGTATCCCCCGCAAACTCCTTTTATGAAAGGCGATGTTTTTCTATCGTTAACCTAAAACTATTTCAGTGCCAACTCCATGTTCAGTGAAAACTTCAAGAATAAGAGAATGCGGCATATTTCCACTTATGATGTGAACTTTTTTCACTCCCCCTTTTAAACTGGAAATTGCCCCGCGCACCTTTGGAATCATTCCTCCAATTATAACTTCTTCATTGATGAGATTCTCTGCCTGAGTAGCGGTAATTACTGATATAAGTGTATCGGGATTGTCAAGATTCCGCATTACCCCTCGCACTCCTGTCATAAAAATCAGTTTTTCAGCGCCAAGCGACCTGGCAACCGCAGAGGAAACCGAATCTCCGTTAATGTTGTATTTCTGGCCATCAACAGAAATTCCTACCGGCGCAAGAACAACAACTCCTTTTTCAGCGGCAGACATAATTATACCAGTTTTAACTTCCACAACCTGACCAACAAAACCAAGGTCAATAACCTCAAGTCCCTTTTGCCAGTGAATTTTTTCTGCTATTAGATGCCTATCTTCCGGTTTTAGAACAATGGCCTCGACACCAAAATCGTCCTTCAGGGTTTTTGCGATACTGTCGCGAGCAGAACCAAGGACATCCACGACAACATCAAGAATTTCAGCATCAGTTACTCTCAACCCTTCAATAAACTTTGCTTTTTTTCCCCTTTTCTCAATCTCTTCTGTGATTGCAGGACCTGCTCCGCAAACAACAACGGTTTTTATTCCAACCGAACTTAAAAACGCTATATCGTGGAGAATGTTTTGCCTTGACTCAGACAGTTTAAGTATTCCACCGCCAATCTTGATAACAAATATCTTCCCTTTGTATTTCTGAATGTAAGGAAATGCTTCAACAAGCGTTTCCGCCTTCTGAAATATACTGTTGTTCACCTTAAAAACTCCTTGTTCAACAAAAAATTTATGAGCAGTATTTTATCACATTCTTAAAAAATTGGTATCCGAAAGAAAATTCACCCTGGGCAGGACGCCTGTGCCAATCAGGTGTGTGAATTTCCAGCACGGCCCTTTCTGGATGCGGCATCATTCCAACAATAAGACCTGTCTCATTGCAGACCCCCGCAATACCATCAACAGAACCATTCGGATTACAAGGATAACCGCCTGCTTCTCCAGAAAGGTCCACATATTTTAGAACAATCTGTTTGTTTCTCTTAATTTTTTTTAGCGCAGTTTCACTTCTTAAAACAAACTTTCCCTCAGCATGGGCAACAGGCATCCTTATTATTTCAGGAAGGTTGTAAAAAAAGGGAGATATTGACTTTTCAACCCTTAGATAAACCCACCTATCCTCAAATCTTCCAGAATCGTTCCAGACAAGAGTTGCGGCGCGCCTTTTCCAAACTGGCAACAATCCTGCTTTAACAAGAACCTGAAATCCATTGCATATCCCGATTATAGGTCTTTTCTTTTCCGCAAATCTTTCAATCTGTTCGCCGCATTTCAATATCAACTCGTTGGCAAGAACCTTTCCTGCGCCGAGGTCATCTCCATATGAAAAACCGCCTGGTATTAAAAGAACATCAAAATCAAGAATCTTTTCTCTTCCTGAAGTAATTTCATTTATGTGGATTCTCACAGGATTTGCTCCAGCAAGTTTGCACGCCCACTCTGTTTCAAGGTCGCAGTTTGTACCGGCCGTGCGAAGAATCAAAATCCTTACCATGTTATGGCTCCTGACCATTTTTGCGTAATTATTTCTCCCTCAACATCAACCAAGGTTTTATCTCCTGATATCACCTTTAACCGAAAATCGGGAATCACCCTGCCTGCGCATAAGCATGGTAGACCTTTGAAAATTCGCTCAAATTCATCAACATTGGCTTCGTCAACCTCGACTATAAATCTTCCCTGACTCTCGCTGAACAATAAAGAAACATCTTTGCGCGTTGTTGCAGGTATGCGCTGCAGATAGAGCTCGGCGCCAAATCCGCTTCCAATCATCATCTCAGAAATAGCGACACCTATACCGCCCTCAGAGCAATCGTGGCAGGATTGAACAAGACCATTTTTTATGGCAAGGTGCATCTTTTTCATCACACTAAGATTGATATCCGGATGCGGAACAGGACATCTTCCAGCCTCGATATTCAGGAGCTTGAAAAGTCGCGAACCACCCAGTTCATCAGATGTGGAACCGACAACATATATTAGATTGCCCGCATCCTTGAAATCTGAACTGACAGTTTTTCTGGCATCGTCTATTACGCTTATGGCAGAAATCAAGAGTGTCCCGGGTATTGAAACAATAGAACCATCGTCCCGTGTAAAGAAATTGTTCAAACTGTCCTTGCCTGAAATAAAAGGAACACTGTACCCGATCGCAAAATCCCTGCATCCTCTGACACATCTGACAAGCTTTCCAAGCTCCAGCGGATCATCGCATTTTCCCCAGCAAAAATTGTCGAGAATCGCGGTTCTTGAAGGGTCTCCGCCGCAGGCAACGACATTGCGCAATGCTTCGTCTATACAATTTCCCGCCATATAATAAGGATCAAGCAATCCATACCAGGGATTGATTCCACAACCAACAACAATTGCCCGATTACTGCCGTATAAAGGAGTGAGAACCACAGCATCAGAAGGACCCTTCCCATCAGTCCCGAGAAAAGGTTTCATAACTGTGTGTGCCTGGACTTCGTGATCATATTGTCTAACCACCACTTCTTTGGAAGCGATCACAGGGTCTGCAAGCAAATTGACAAGACAATCCTGAAAATCAAGATTTGACGGAACTGTGTCAACCAGCTGCCGCTTTTCATAAAACGCTTTCAATTCAGGCAACTGTGTCTTTTCAAACAGCCAGTGAAGGTCAAGGTCTCCAACAATCTCTTTATAATGAAAAATTCTTATTTTCTTTGTGGAATTAAACCTGCCTATACAGGCATACTCAACATCTTCGGACTCGAGTATTCGCTTGAGTCCATCAAATTTTTCGGCGCGAACAGCGAGCACCATTCTTTCCTGAGATTCTGAAACCCATATCTCCCAGGGTTCAAGACCTTCATATTTTAAGGGAACAAGATCCAGATGCACTTCTGCTCCACAATCCTTGGCGAGTTCGCCAACAGCAGAAGAAAGCCCACCTGCCCCGCAATCAGTGATTGCTGAATAGAGTTTTTTATCCCTCGCAGTCATAAGCGCGTCAAGGACTTTTTTTTCTACTATTGGATTTCCTATCTGAACAACGCTTGTTGGTATATCCTTTTCCAGACTTGCAGAAGAAAAGGTGGCTCCGTGGATTCCATCTCTACCGGTCTTTCCCCCAATAACAACTATTAAATCACCGGGTCTAACCTTTTTTTCAACGGCCCACTTCGGCATTATTCCAACAGTTCCGCAATAAACAAGAATATTATAAAGATACCCGGGGTCGAAAAGTATCGCGCCGTTGGCTGTCGGAATGCCCATTCTGTTTCCGTAATCTCTCACGCCTGCAACAACCCCCCTGAAAAGACGCCTGGGATGAAAAATCCCTTCCTCAAGATTTTCCTGAGGCGTGTCCATGGGACCAAAGCAGAATATGTCAGTATTGAGGATTGGTTTTGCGCCAAGTCCTGCGCCCAGTATGTCTCGAATGACTCCGCCAATACCTGTGCCGGCGCCGCCATAAGGTTCAAGCGCAGAAGGATGGTTATGGGTTTCAACCTTAAAACAAACGCAATAATCTCTGTCAAACTCAATGATGCCGGCATTATCCTTAAAAACAGAGATGCACCATTTTTTCTTCAGCTTCTCAGTCGCTTCCCTGATAAGCGAAAACAGCGAAGAAATTTCTGTTGTGCTGGCTGAACCAGAATCAGAAACTTCTGTAAATTGAATTTTGCTCTTGAATGTCTTATGAAAACAATGTTCAGACCAGGTCTGCGCTATCATTTCAAGTTCAAGATCCGTTGGATCCCTGCCAGCCTTCAAAAAATATTTTTGTATTGCCTTCATTTCATGCAGAGTTAACGAAAGAAGACCGTTCTTGCTCAACTCAAGAAGCTTTTCGTCACCAAAATCACGCAGTTTTATCACCTGTGCTTTAGCCATTGTTCAAATTCCCTGGATAATAAATTCCTGAATAAGGGTATTGGCGAGAATTTTCGTCGCAATTGTTTCAAGAGTCGGCCTATCAATATTCGCTGCGCTAAACTCATATTTCTTGCCACAACTGACATTAATGTCAACGGTTATTCCAAGGTCTTTTATTCCCTTCATCGCGGTAAGAGCCACAGGGTCTGTTACAGCCCGGCGATACCAGACCTCAACGCATGGAAGTTTGCGCTTCAGTTTATTGTCCTGATACCGGCAAACCGCCATCTCATGCGCAACAGGGTCAAGCAAAAGAGATCTGGCTATTCTCTTTACAAGAGAAAAATTCACCTCTCCGTAAACCCTGTAAACATCGTATACATAAACCGTTTCAATTCCCTCTATACCCAGCTCACGAATTGAATGAAGTATATCCTGACCGAATGCGTCAAAAAAAACCTTTTTCAAACCAATTTGAACAAGATAATTATTTTGTTTTTTCATCTTAAAAAGGCCATTACGACGTTATTAACCATTTATTTTCAAAATCCTCTTGAGCCCCACATTACAAAGTGGAAAATCCAGGACTATATCGATGACCTGCCTGTTAGAATATTGTAAATTCGCCGGTATTTTTCTCTCGTTTTTTCAACAACATCAACTGGCAATTCAGGCACCGGCGGTTCTTTATTCCAGCCAATGCTTTCAAGATAATTTCGCACATATTGCTTGTCATAACTATCCTGGCTCTTCCCGCACACATAGGTGGACTTATCCCAGAATCTCGAAGAATCAGGGGTAAGAATTTCGTCTATAAGTATAATCTCGCCATCGGTAATTCCGAATTCAAACTTGGTGTCCGCAATAATTATTCCCCTGCCTTCAGCGTACTGACTCGCAGATTTATAAAGCTCGAGAGAAACATATCTTATATGTTCTGCTATTTTTTCACCGACTATGGCTTTCATCTGTTCAAAACTGATATTCTGGTCATGAATCCCTTTTTCCTCCTTTGTTGCAGGAGTAAAAATTGGCTCAGGCAATTTTTCGCTTTCCTTTAAACCGCCAGGAAGTTTTATCCCGCAAATCGTCCCGTTTGATTGATATTCCTTCCAGCCACTTCCTGCCAGATATCCTCTAACAACGCACTCTATCAAAATTTTTCTTGTTTTTCTTGCGATTACGCTTCTGCCTTCAAGTATGCTTCTGAAAGATTTCAGATTTTGCGGAAACAGACCAAAATCAACTATATCAAGATGATTTGAACAAATATCCTTAAGCTTTTCAAACCAGAACAGAGAAAGCTGATTCAATATTATACCCTTTTCTCCAATGGGAGTTGGCAGAACACAGTCAAAAGCAGAAATTCTGTCAGTGGTGACGATCAAAATACGATTTTCATCAATTTCAAAAAGTTCCCTGATTTTACCCGAATATATTTTCGGAATTGGCAGAACGATGTCTGTTATTGCTTTCATCATTGATTCATCCAGTTCCAGACCTTACTTTCTTCGCCCTGCAACCAGTCAGCGGTCTGAGTAAGGTAATAGTGCACATTTCTTAACGCTTCAAGATGTTTCTTTTCTTCCTCTATAATCCAGTTTAAGAACTCTTTCTCCTTTTCATTTTTGCTTTCAGACAGAAAAGCGCGATAAGACGAAATTGATTTTTTTTCCATCTCGATTGCGAGTTCGTATCCTGAAAAATGCTCATCTTCTTTTCTTATTTCTGTTTTCTCTGCCTTATTCCAGAAATCCTTCAACTCCGATTCAATGTCCTTTATGCGGCCAGATTCCGTTTCAATCTGCGGCACATCGCCAACTCCATCAAATAAATACGCGTGTTGAACCTCCTGTTGCGCAAGCGAATAAAAAAGCCGTTTTCCAAGGACATTGCGCGTCTTCTTAGCAAGGTCAAGGTAAAGATTGACGCCTTTAATTTCAAACTCAATCGCAAAATTTTTTAATGAATTTTCCACTTTGTTCCTCCGGCTGGCAGTCTTATTATATCACAGATTGAAAACGAGCTAAAATTACTCTGTCTTCAATCTAATTTGCAGTAAGATGCGCGCTGTCTTTCATTTTCCCACACAGTCACTCTTCTGACCTTAACACCATAGCGAATGAGAGATTTTTCAAGTTTCTTGAAAATGAAAAACGCAATATTTTCTGAACTTGGATTCGCTTTCTTAAAATAATCAATATCATTCAAATAAGCGTGGTCAAGTTTTTCAAGTATCTTCTCCAGTTCTCTCTTCAGAATTCCAAAATCAATAACCATTCCTGACTCTGTGTCCGGTTTCCCACAAACAGTAACGTCAACCCTCCAGTTATGGCCGTGAAGTTTTTCACACTTGCCCTGATAATGGCGCAAATTGTGAGCGCTTGAAAAATTCCCGCTAACAGTGATTTCAAACATCTGGATCCTCCCCTAATCTAACCTTTTTGATTATAAGGTCTTTCCTGTTCCAGAATCTTGACATTATCTGCCCGCGATATTCAGGCAGGTCGCTAAAATATAGAACAGGAACAGGTTTCTTTGAGTGTTTTGTGTTCAACAGGCCCTTAGTTTCTAAAATTTGCTTCACTTTTGTTCCTGTCGCTCCTGAAGCGTCGATAAGGGAAACAGACGAGCCGACAACCTTTCTAATTGCCTTTTCAAGAAGAGGATAATGCGTGCATCCAAGAATCAAAGTGTCAATCTGTTTATCAAGAAGTTCATCAATATAATGGCTGATAATTGCTCTGGTAACATCTGTATCAAACCATCCTTCCTCTGCGAGAGGCACCAGAAGCGGACAGGGTTTTTGATAAACCTGAACCTCACTGTCAATCTTTCTTACAATCGAAGGATACATTCCGCTCGAAATTGTGGCAGGAGTGCCAATAACGCCTATCCTTTTATTTCTTGTGAATCTCAGCGCATCTAACACAGAAGGTTCAATAACATCGATAAAGGTTCGACCCGAAAACCTGCTTTCAAGAAACTGCGTTCCCAGAGAAGAAACCGAATGACACGCAATCACAATAATTTTTGGATCAAATCGAATTAAAAAATTGGTTATCTGCATGGCATATTGTTTAATGATGTCGGCTGATTTTGTTCCGTAAGGAACCCTCGCGGTATCGCCAAAATAAACAATTTTTTCTCCAGGCAATAACTGATTCAACCGTTTAACAACGGTCAGCCCACCTATGCCTGAATCAAATATTCCGATCGGAAGTTTTTTATTCAATGATTTGTTTTGATTTAAGATATTGAATCACTGCCTTGCCAAGTGTTTCACTGATAGCCTGTCTTACCTCAGGATCACGAAGGTTTGCTTCTATGTTCGGGTTGCAGATAAAACCCACCTCAACAAGGACAGACACCATTGGTGTATATCTCAGAACATAGAAACTTGCAGGTTTTGCTCCTCTATCAGGACATATCAATCTTTCAGCAAGTTTTTCCTGAACAATTTCAGCGAGGATTCTGCTTTCCTCTATAACCGATGTGCTATTGAGTTCTGAAACAATCTGGAAAACAACCTCTGTGTTGGTTTCCGATTCAGCAGATTCATCAGGTTGCGCCATTGAAGTGAAACTTATTTCGCTCTTTTTTGAAGGATAATATGTCTCAAAGCCATCTGCATTCCACCTGTTCAAACGGGAAGAATTTGTATGAACACAGAAAAATATATCTGCTTTTTCTTTTTTGGCGATCTCCACTCTTTCATCAAGAGAAAGAAACCTGTCGTCTTCCCTGGTCATTTTTATGATAACTTTAGAACCTTTCTTGAAATAACCCGCAAGGTGGTTTCTTAATCTCAACGATATATCGAGATTAACATCCTTTTCTTTCAAACCATAGTTTCCAACAGCGCCATTGTCATGCCCGCCATGACCTGGATCAATAAGTATGATAAAATCCCTGTCAAGCGTGGATTTCAATGTCACTGCGGTCTTTTCTTTTTCAACATCTGCGGCGGACGCAGCTGGTTTAGCTGGCGTTTTTTGCGGCACAGAAGGCGTTATTGTTGAAATGATTTGGTCAAATGGCTCTACTGGAATAAAAATCTCTTTCTCAATTTCTCTGATAGGACTATCAAGATTCACATGTTTTTCGTCCACATAAAAATCAAAAGAACCGACGCTGCTTTTAAGAATCCTGCCCTGATACTCAATAAAAATTCTGTCTTCAATTCTTCCCCAGCTTCCAACGCCGAGAATCTTGATTACTGTCTGCAAACTCACATATTTTTGCTTGCCAATCCAGTAAACAGGATAGTTTTTAAGCTGGTTCGTAAAA
This sequence comes from Candidatus Omnitrophota bacterium, assembly GCA_023819255.1. GTDB lineage: Bacteria > Ratteibacteria > UBA8468 > B48-G9 > DTJG01 > DTJG01. Next base: position 5,538 of record JAMWBU010000032.1, on the reverse strand, counting down.
TCAGAAGAAAAAAGCAGGGAACAAAACAGAAAAAAAACAAAAAGGCATTTTGAAATTGATTTCACATCAACCCCTGTTATTTAAAAGCTTGAGGCCGAATTGCTTAAATAATTCAATCCCTTTATCCTCAACCAGTTCGTTTAATTCTCCATTATCCGTTGTCATTTTATAAAGCAGGATTGGAAAAAATTTCAAAATCTCTTCTAACCCCTGTTCAAAAAAAACGGGTATTGATAAAATTGGATTACTCCACAATCGTAAATCTCCAGATTCTCAATCCCCCTAAAATCGATCAGGTCTAATAATCTTATTAAATTTAACACCTACTCTTCGCAAAGAACGAAAAATACAAAAGTGGAGGCGGCGGGTACTGCCCCCGCGTCCAGAGGAGAAATAGAAAAGCATCTACCGACATAGTTTCGGTTTTTTGGGGTACCTATGGACTCCCCGAAACCGGATTCCATAGTACCTGTCCCTTTTTTTCTTATTTCAGGCTTCAGGGACCACAAAACCTGAAACGAGCTCCTCTATGACCTGGTTCAGGAACCCAGGAGCAGGGAACCTGTCAGGTGGCCGCATTTCTTATGCAGCCATATAGTTTGCTGTTGTGGCAGCTATTTCGTTTGCCGGATTTTACGAGCCCCCGGCGCCTCGGACGGCAGCTTTTCTCATTCCTGTCCCCTGTCGAGACCTATTTCGCCCCCGAATATCTTTTATGCCTCTCTATGTGTCTTTTTACTTCCTTTTCCTTTATGTCCCGACGTTTATCAAAGAACTTTTTGCCCCGGACAAGAGCAATGTCAAGTTTAATAATTCCCTTTTCATTAGTATACAACGAAAGAGGCACTATTGTCAATCCTTTTTCTTCCACCCTCCTGCGCCATCTCTGAATCTGGCTGCGATGCAACAACAACCTTCGCTTTCTCAAAGGATTTATGCTTTCAAAAGAGCCAGGGTATTTTGCAATATGCATACCATTCAGATAAAGCTGATTATTTTCAAATCTTCCGTAAGAATCCCTGAGACTGACATTCCCGTTTCTTATAGACTTCACCTCTGAACCCAGAAGTTCAATTCCTGCCTGTATCGTTTCAATAACACTATAGTCATGAAAGGCTTTTCTGTTTTCAATTTTTATCTGGTTTTTCATAACAATAATTAATCATACACGACCAATCGTGTCAATCAACAGCTTGTCCTGAAAGAATAAATCCTGCTTACATTTCTTTTTTAAAATTCCCTTATTTATGATTATCCCTAAATTACCATTTTGTTTCAAGATAAACTTGAAAATCTCCCCCACCCCCTCTTTGCAAAAGAGGGGAGAAAAAGAAGTTTCCCCCTTTCATAAAGGGGAATCGAGGGGGGATTTTAGAAATGAGCAAACAGCAGAACATCTCCCCCAACCCCTTTTTAAGAAAGAGGGGGGGAATTTTGGCCTTCTTAAAGGTGTGAGCGAGGAAATTTTAAAAGTGCACATAATAATTTTTCTTGACTAATTGACCGCAGTTTTTTATAATTAGAAGTTATGATGATTGCGCCGTCTCTTCTTTCAGCGGATTTTGCAAAACTCGGGCAGGAAGTGTCTGCGGTTACAAACGCTGGAGCAGATATGATCCATTTTGATGTGATGGACGGACATTTTGTCCCTAATATCACATTTGGCCCGATGATTCTTTCAGCAATCAGAAAATACTCAAATCTCCCATTTGAAGCGCATCTTATGATTATGGAACCACAGAACTACTGGAAGGCATTTGCAGACGCAGGAGCAGACATCATAGGTTTCCATATCGAAGCGGCTATTGACCATAGAAAACTTGCCGCGCAGATACATAGCGCGGGCAAGAAGGTATGCATTGTTTTAAATCCACCCACAAAAATTAAATCAATAGAACCTGTCCTTCCGTATGTGGAAATGGTGCTGGTAATGACGGTTAATCCGGGTTTTGGCGGTCAGAAATTTATTTCATCAAACCTTGAAAAAATTTCCTGGCTCAATGAAGAAAGAAAAAGAAATGGCTATAAATATGTTATAGAGGTGGACGGAGGAATAAACTATGAAACAGCGGCTCTCGTTAAAAGAGCAGGCGCTGACATACTGGTTGCGGGCTCATTTATTTTCGGAAGTAAAGACTATTCAAAAACCATTGAAAACCTAAAATGTTGCGAGTAAAAAAAGAAAACCTCGAAAAAATACTTATAAAGAGGAAGAATTTTTCTACATCAGTGGAGAAAATTGTTTCCAGAATCATTTCAGATGTGGAAAAAAAAGGTGATGAGGCTCTGAGATACTGGACAGAAAAGCTTGACAGGGCGCATATAGAAGATTTCAGGGTTTCTCAAAGTGAAATTCAGTCCTGCCTTTCCAGAATTCCAGCCAGCGATAAAAAAATCATTAAAGAGGCGGCGAAAAGAATAGAGCGATACCATAAAAAACAAATAATTAAACAATTCAGCATCAAAGAAAAAGGTATCAGAATTAATTTCAGAGCAAGACCTGTACAGAGCGCGGGAATTTATGTGCCTGCTGGAACCGCTCCGCTTGTATCAACAGTTTTGATGACTGCGGTGCCCGCAAAAGTTGCGGGTGTCCAACAGTTGATAGCGTGCAGCCCTCCGTCACATAATGGAACAATTCATCCGTATATTACAGGCGCGCTGAGCATGCTGGGAATAAATAAAATATTCAAGGCAGGCGGGAGCCAGGCGATAGCGGCAATGGCTTTTGGAACAGAAACAATACCCCGGGTAGATGTAATCGCGGGTCCTGGAAATATTTTCGTAAACGCAACAAAGAAAATTCTCACGGGCAGGATTGGCATCGATCTGCTGGCAGGACCCAGCGAACTTGCCGCGCTCATAGATGAAACTGCAAATTCGGACTGGATTGAAGCAGATCTGAAGGCTCAGGAAGAACACAAGGATGGACTTGTGTTTCTGATTTCAACAGATGAAGAAAAAGGCAAAAAAATCGCAAGCAGGATTAAAACAGGTTATTTAATAATCGTTGATTCAATCACAGAAGGGGTAGAACTGATTAACCGGATAGCGCCCGAGCATGCTCAAATTGTTTGCAAGGATGCGCGAAGAGTCGCTGAAAGAATAGTCGCTGGAGCAATATTTGTGGGCAATTATACTCCCTGCGGCATTGGAGACTACATCGCAGGACCAAGTCATACACTGCCAACAGGCGGAAGCGCCTCGTTTGAATCAGGCCTGAGTGTCTTCAGTTTTCTGAGAACATATGCCGCGATGGAGGCAAACTCGCATTTTTTTAAAAAAAATGGTATCATAGCCGAAAGACTGGCAGAAATTGAAGATCTCAAGAATCACCTTGTGTCTTTAAAAATCAGGAGAAATATTTAACCAGGAGATAAGATGAGCATAGAAATTATTCCAAGAATTCTCGTTCTGGTATGCGCGGCGATTGCAATTTTAGGACTCTTAATAGGCATTCTCATCTATCAGATAAACAGAAGAAAAGGGCTCGCGGGCATTTTGCTTGCAGTAGTTTTTGCCATAATTACAGGATATTACTGCTACTTATTTTTTTTCCCGCTCTCCACATATACATCAAAGCGAAACTATCCATTACCCCCACAACTGATTGTTACTCCCGGGCAAGCGCCTGTTATGGTTGTTTTTGAAACAAGCGATGGAACAAAACTTGTGGCGGAAGATGGTGATTATCTTGAAATCAATAGTAACGTAAAGATCAAAATCACAGAGGTCACTCAAAATAACATATCGCTTGAAAATGTCAGGGTCAATGTAATCGGGTTCACCCCATCAAACAATCCTTCCGCCATTAATGATAAAGGATACGCTTTCTCATACAAGGATATGCAAAAAAGATTTGCCGTCGACCAGGAAAAAACCGTTTATAGAGCAGAAGTTAAGCGGAATGACGAAAAGATTGGCGAAGTATTTTTGAAATTCATTAAATGAAAAAAAATGCAACTATTGTAAGCTTTGAAGGCATAGATGGTTGCGGCAAATCCACCCAGGCAAAAAAGTTCGTTAAATACCTGAAGTCAATCGGGTTTCAAGTTGTTTTGTTCAGAGAACCCGGCACCACAGCAATTGGAAATAAGTTAAGAAAAATCCTGTTAAGCAAAAAGGACCATATTAGCGCTCTTACAGAGCTTTTCTTGTATCTGGCAGCAAGAAACGAACTTGTAACAAGGCGCATAACGCCAATTATAAAAAAAAAGAATGTCATTGTGCTCGACAGGTTCATAGATTCGACAGTTGCCTATCAGGGTTATGGCAGAGGATTATCCCTCCAGCTGATAGATATAGCGCACAAAAACATATTGAAAGATATAACCCCCGACATAACCTTCATAATTGACGCTCCATCTAAAATTTTGAGAAAGATAGTGAACAAGAATCCTGATCGACTGGAAAAATCGCAAAAATTCCAGGAAAAAGTCAGACGCGGATACATCGCAATTTCGAAAAATGAACCAGAAAGGATAAAAATTATAAAAAGAAAAAGTATCAATGAAACATTTGAATCGATTAAAAAATGCTGGCAGGATTATGTAAATGAACACCCAACAATTATCTGATTTTCTGAAGAAAGCCATCTTAAAAAACAGGATGTGTCACGCGATCATAATTCATGGCGGTTCATACGAAAAAAGGAAGAATGCGGCAATCGATGCGGCAAGAATGCTTGAGTGCAAAACTTCTCCTGAAATATGCGGTGAGTGTTATTCCTGCAAAACAATACCCTGTAGTAATTTTCCCGATGTTCATCTCGTAAAGCCGGAAAAAAGAAACCTCTCCATCGATGAGGTGAGAACAATAAAAGAACAGATGCACATAAAACCTTATATTGGCAAACACAGAATTTTCATCATTGAAACCGACTGGATGCAACAGCCGGCCGCAAACAGCCTTTTAAAAATAATGGAAGAACCTCCGACCTATGGCATCCTGATAGTTCTTGTTCCAAACAATAAGAATTTTCTTCCCACCATAGTTTCACGAGCGCTGAACCTCAGACTTAATCCGGAATTAGAAATTTCTCCGGGAGACGAAGTCATTCTCGAGCAGGTAACAGATCTTGTTGAAAAAGCAAGCAGAAAAAACTGGATAGATTTTTTTCAAACAGCAGGAGAAATTTCAAAATCATCGCCACGAGAAGAAATCGAAAACATTTTTAATGCGCTCGTGTTAATCGAAAGACAAAGTTTGCTTAAATCCGCAGGCATAAACCAGTCAGGATTGCACAAAAAATATTATTCGGATAAAATAAACGATTATAGAGTGCTCGCAAGCGTTCTGGACAAAAGGCAATATCTCAGGTTTAATGTAAATACAAGAATTTTCCTTGAAACGATTGCAATTCTCATCTCACTGCCGAAGTGGCGGAACTGGCAGACGCGCTAGGTTCAGGACCTAGTGGTGGCAACGCCGTCGGGGTTCAAATCCCCGCTTCGGCACCCTTTAGAAACTCTGCCGGGGATTTGAATGGAGCGAAGACGTATAAGTCCGAGCAAGCGCGAGGACTTGTGCGGCTGGCCG
>JAMWBU010000075.1 GCA_023819255.1 Candidatus Omnitrophota bacterium | reverse complement strand
TTTTTGTGTTTGTAATAGGCTGATGGCAATTCACTTTCTTAAAAAAATGAACGAAGTTGGATTTCTAAAATCGCCTTATATTCCTTTTTCTTTTACTTCCCCCTTTCATAAAGGGGGATTGCAGGGCGATTTCAGGATACTTCCCCCTTTTCTAAAGGGGGATGGCAGGGGGATTTTGGAAATGAGCAACAACTGGAAAATCTCCCCCCGCCCCTCTTTAAGAAAGAGGGGAGAAAAAATTTCCCCCTTTGAAAAAGGGGGACAGAAGGGGGATTTTCAAAAGCAGTTCCCCCCTTTTCTAAAGGGGGATGGCAGGGGGATTTTGGAAATGAGCAACAACTAAAAAAATCTCCCCACGCCCCTCTTTAAGAAAGAGGGGAGAACAAATTTCCCCCTTTGAAAAAGGGGGACAGAAGGGGGATTTTCAAAAGCAGTTCCCCCCTTTCATAAAGGGGGACAGAAGGGGATTTTAGGAAGTGTATCTGAACCACAGAGGATCTTAAATGAAAGCTGGCACCACTGAATTTTTCGGGCAGAAGGAAAATACTGCTGTTATCTGGTTTGCTTTATTTTGTTCATTGGTTTTTCTTATTTTTTTTCATTCGCTTTCGGATTGCTTCAATCTGCCTAAATTCATAGTTTCTCTTTGCGGAATTACTGGTTTTCTGTGTTATATTGCGATGAGGTTTTCCAATCTTCGTTTTGCTCTTATTTACAATAATCCTCTTTATCTACCGATTGCGTTGTTTATTGGGTGGAAGATTATCGGGCTTGTTTTTGCGATAAACAGAATCTCAGGCATTCAGGAAATTGCCTTGATTTTTGTTTGCAGCTGGCTTATTTTTATTGTGCCTCTGGTTTTGAAAAACGCCCGTCACATTTTTTTGTTTGTTAAAATTCTTATTGTTTCGTCTGCTCTTGTGGCGATATATGGAATACTTCAGCATTTTGGGTTTGACATTTTTAACTGGTCAATAAAAAATAGCGCATTATCAACATTCGGCAGAAGGAACTTTGCGGGAGAATTTTTGGTTCTGATTCTTCCCTGGTCGTTGTTCACGATTCTGGGCAGCAAAAGATTTCATAAGCTTTTTTTTGCGGTAATCTTTTCCCTTCTTGTTTTTCATCTCTTTCTCACATTTACCCGCGCAAGCTGGATCGGCTTTATTTTTTCTATGCTGGTAACGGGACTGCTTTTGCTAAAAATCGGTTTCAAAACGGCTTTAAAGAAGGCATACGCAATTTTTTTAATTCTTCTCTTTGTTCTTAACGCGCATGCGGGTGTTTTTCAGTTTGAAAAAGGCACATTGAAGAGCCGTCTTTTGATCTGGAAGACATCTATTGAGATGATAAAGAGCAGACCAGTTTCTGGCTATGGAACAGGAAATTTTGAGGTTGCCTACTACAGGTTTGCATCTGAAAGACAGGATGTTTTTATTCCACAGAACCAGAGGGTTGATAGGGCTCACAATGAGTTTATTGAGGTTGCTGTTGAAAATGGTATAATCGGGCTTTTTCTGTTTCTATTTTTTGTATTTGAGATCTATAAAATGTTCTGGCGTATTTTTATAGCCGTAGACGGAAAAATTGAGGAAAAGCTTGTTTCTGTTTTTGCGATTGCAAGCATTTCAGGTATTCTGGTCAATTCTCTCGCGTCCTTTCCACTTCAAACAAGTTCTGGATGTTTCTTTTTCTTTCTAAATTGCGGCATTTTAAGCAGGATGTACTTTTCAATCCGCGGACAGCTGCCGGCTGAAAAAAAGTTTTCCTATCCTGGCATTGCCTTTTTATCTATGGCTATGGTGTGCGCTGTGATAGTTTTTGCGGTTGCGGCCTTATATTCAAGTTATTCGCTGGAGAAATCAAAAAAAATCTTGCGGTTTGCTGTTGAAAGAAAAGACGCTGTTATGTGGCTTTTCGCTGAGATGAACGTAAAAAATGCAATCAACTATAACCCATTCAATGTTGAGACATATTTCTACGCGGGTAAACTGTATCTTGTGGCTGGTGAGCTTGAAAAAAGTCGAGAGAATTTTCAAAAGGCGCTAAAGTTTAATCCATATTCCGAGCAGGTTCTTATGAATCTTGCAATTGTTCATCAGAGGATGAAAAACTTTGAAAGCGCTGAGAAATATTTTTTGAAAGCAGTTTCTATCGGTAGAAACAACAAAGACGTACTGAAGGCAATCGTAAATTTCTATCTTGAGACAGACAGACCTGACAGGGCGATATTTTATCTTAACAGGGCTTCCAGTCTATTTCCCGAAGATTCTGAAATACAACAGCTTCTTGCTGAAGCAGGTGAAAAATTGAAAGAGAAAAATGCGAAGCAGAAAATGATGGATGGTGGAATTTAAAAGCAGTTTCCCATTTTTTTAAGGTGGACAGAGCAAATATTTTAAGGATAGGGAAAATGGGGAGAAGGAAATTTCCCCCTTTTTCTAAAGGGCGATAGAAGGGGGATTTTCCATAGTAAAAAGTGCTAAGGAGCTAATAAAGCAGTCTGTTAATGGCAGTTGAACTGGAAATTTTTGGGCACGGATAAACAGGATTTATAAAATGCAGGAAAAAATCATTAAATTTTTTAGCGCGCGCAATATCAAAGTTTATGGCTGGAAGATTCTTAACGATGAACATAAGAGCAAAATCTCACTTTCAAAAAATGTTTTAGAAAAATCGAGAAGCGTGATTGTTTTCGGCATTCCTTTAAGTTCACAGGTATTTGAAAATCTTGTCGATGGGCCCGAAGTTCTTTATCTTCATCATTACAGGCAGGCGAACTACACTCTTGATAGAATTGCGTTTGATCTTGCGTATCTTCTTGAAGAAAACGGTTTCCCTTCAATCCCGGTGCCCGCGTCTCAAATTGTTGATTGGAAAAATCAAAAGGCGACTTTATCTCACAAGCATTTTGCTCTTCTGTGCGGACTTGGATGGCATGGCAGGAATAATCTTGTTGTAAACAGTGTTTACAGAAGTCGACTGAGGTTTGCCACAGTGCTGACCAGGTTTGAAGTCGACGATAGATTTAAAATTGTTGAGTTTGGTTGTGGAGAATGCCGAGAATGTGTTGAAATCTGTCCGGCAGGCGCAATTTCAGATTTACCTGAAAAATTTGATCACATCAGATGCTTTGAGAAAATCAAGGAAATTACAAGGAAAAAAAATATTTCTCAATACATATGCGGACTGTGTATTAAGGCGTGCGAAAATGGGCGAAATAAAAGCAGCAAAACCGGTTAAGGCTTTCTGCGCAATTCTTTTCAGGGATAAAGAAACTCTGGATGTCTCTCTATCTTTGCTTGAGAAAAAATTTGGGAAAACTGATGTTAAAAGCGAGATATTCCTGTTTAACTTTTCCGATTACTACTGCGCAGAAATGGGCGAAGGTCTGAAGAAAATCTTTGTCTCATTTGAGCAACCTGTTGTGCCGGATAACGCCTGCGAATGGAAGATATTTACCAATGAAATTGAGAGGAAATTCAGCGTTTTTCCTGATAGACCATCCAGAAGGATCAATATTGACCCTGGATATCTTCGACTTTCAAATGTCGTGCTTCTCACAACCAAGGACTACAGCCACAGAATATATCTTGGAAAAGGTATATATGCTGAGATCACCCTGATCTGGAAGCAAGGAAAATTTGAGTTTTTATCCTGGACATATCCGGATTATCGCACAGAACTTGCCCTGAATTTTTTTGAAAATGTGAGAAGAAATCTGAAAGACAAGATTGCTTGAAATTACTGAAAAATCTCTCAATCTTCAAAATCCCCCTTCTGTCCCCCTTTAGAAAAGGGGGAAACTATTTTTTTCTCCCCTCTTTCCTAAAGAGGGGTCGGGGGAGATTTTTTTAGTTGTCGCTCATTCTCAAAATCCCCCTGCAATCCCCCTTTATGAAAGGGGGAAATTTGTTCTCCCCTCTTTCCTAAAGAGGGGCGTGGGGAGATTTTTTTAGTTGTCGCTCATTCTCAAAATCCCCCTGCAATCCCCCTTTAGAAAAGGGGGAAACTACTTTTGAAAATCCCCCTTCTGTCCCCCTTTACGAAAGGGGGACAGTGAAGGAAGGAAAGAGGGGTTGTGGGAGATTTTTCAGTTATGCCATATATTTCATCTATTTTTGAAAAGCGGAAGCTGTGGAACGGTTGATTTAAAACTGATCAATTAACACTTGTTTTTTTTGATAAAAAGGATAAAATATTTCCAGTGGGGGATTAGCTCAGCTGGGAGAGCACCAGGCTGGCAGTCTGGGTGTCAAGGGTTCGAATCCCTTATCCTCCACTTTTTCTTCTTTGAAAGGGATTCGAATGGAGCGAAGACGTATAAGTCCGAGCAAGCGCGAGGACTTGTGCGGGTGGCCGACCCGAGCCGTAGTGGGAGGCGAGGGCGCCGAATCCCTTATCCTCCACTTTTTCTTCTTTGAAAGGGATTCGAATGGAGCGGTGCTGGTGCGAGGAAGAACGAGCGCCGAATAGCACTAAGGCCGAGAAGGTGAGGCCGCTGACCGAAGCACAGAAGTTTTTTCTGTGCAAGACGACGTATAAGTCCGAGCAAGTGCGAGGACTTGTGCGGGTGGTTGCCGGCGC
>JAMWBU010000004.1:73976-74923 GCA_023819255.1 Candidatus Omnitrophota bacterium | reverse complement strand
ATCGCACTGCTCAATGTCGTCTTCCCATGATCTACATGACCTATAGTCCCTATGTTTACATGTGGCTTGCTCCTTACAAATTTATCCTTTGCCATCGCCTTCCCCCTGGTTACAGATAAATATTTCAAGCAAATTTTTTACTCATCAACACAGCTGCTGATGGGAATCGAACCCATGACCCCGTCCTTACCAAGGACGTGCTCTACCCCTGAGCCACAGCAGCAACCCGTCGCCGATTGTTAACTTCCTGAAAAAATTATTATATACAACATTTAATGAGAAGTCAAATTTTTTCACAAGAGCGGGATACGGGATTTGAACCCGTGACTTCGACCTTGGCAAGGTCGCACTCTACCGCTGAGTTAATCCCGCATAATTCCGCGTACAGGTTATGCCAAAAACTCTCCGGGTAATTGTTTATTTTACACCCTTTTTTTTACCTGTCAAATTTCGGATTTTCCCTGTCATTTTTAAGAATAATCTGTAAAAGCAGACCACAATCCAGAAAGATACAATTCCAATCAATGCCCCTGTGATAATGTCCCTGAAAAAATGTATTCCTGAAAAAACCCTCGAGAAAGCGACTGTTGTTGCCAGAAAAATGAATACCAAAGTCATCCGGCGAAATATCCAGCTTAGAAAAACGGCAGAAGCAAACGCTGTCTGTGCGTGTCCGGATGGAAAAGAACCTGATTTAAGTACTGGCCCTGTGACATACACTTTAATATTATTGAAATACGACGGAGGCCTAAAAGAATCAAAGCTTTCCTTAGATAGATTAACAATTATCCCGCCGAGCAACATGATAAAAAAGTAAATCCAGAAGTACTTCATAAAATCGTCACGCCTTGCGCCTGATCGCCGACTACGGCGCCATCGGCGGCAAGACGGTGTGGAAGCCGAGTGATCAGCAGGGGCGCATGAACGCCCCTCATCATCAGGACTTC
>JAMWBU010000004.1:0-73966 GCA_023819255.1 Candidatus Omnitrophota bacterium | reverse complement strand
ATCCAGAAGTATTTCATAAAATCGTCCCCCCTTGAAAAATAAAGAACTAGCGTGACAATTAATACAGCAACTTCTGTTGACCCGAGATAACCAATGGCAAACAAAAAATTTGCCAGAGTCCTGTTTTCAGAAGCAAACCTGTTAACTGAAAGAAAATTTCGGTCATCCGTTGCAATGAAATTCCTAAACAAATTTCTTTCAGTAAGATGTGATGAATTAAAATATGAAGGATCTGTATCATATGTTGCAAATCCTCTACACACATAAAAATAGAATGTCTTAACCTTTTTCTTTTTGTAAAAAACTTCAACCATCACACGTTTATCCAAACTTTTAAAACTGTAAAGTTTCTCAGGAGAATCCTTAAAGTGCTCGTCAGTAAAAAATATAACTGTTCTGCCATTAAGAACTTCACGCAAATTTTTATCTCGTTGCCAGAAATCGTATTGATCAACCCTTTTGCTCAAACAATAAAGGTAATCTCTAGCAACCTCTGACTTGAGATGAAAAGCCATATGGCTCGCGAGATAAAATTTATGGGTCAATAAAACCGTTTCTGATCCGCTTTCAATACGGAGAGATTCAGCCACACAGGCGGCTTTGTCCCATCCATAAATATCGCCGGTTGGGTCAATTTCTGAAGGCAGTGGCAAACAGCGAAAAACGATGTGAACAGGAATTGCAAAAGTAAAAATAGCCCCTGTAAATAATATAATCCTGGCAAGAAATTTTCTAAACTGGCTCAAACCGTTGAATGTATTGGCCAGAAAAACGGCGCAAAACGGAATAAGAGTCAGGTATCCTGGCGCTGGCCAGTGTGGAAGAATTTCATTTGACAGCGAAGCATAACCAAAAACAGCAAAAACTGGAATTGAAAAACTTAAAAAGAGTTTGTTAAAAATGTCTGCAGATTGGAAAATTTGTCTGATTGCTTTGAAAAAAACCGCAATCATCATCAACCAGATAAACGGCGATATCACTGCCATCTGCGCGGATATGTTCTGAAAAAAAATTTCTGAATTGAAAAAAGACTTTTCGCCGAGACCGTGCTTGAACTGAAAAACAAAAGAAGCCCAGTGGTTATTGTAATTCCAGATTAAAACAGGACTAAAAACAATTAAACTTATGACAAACCCAGAATAAACCTGCTTTTTTTTGAAATACTGGCGCATTTCCCGGTCAGATATCATAAAAAGAAGAATTGCCGGATAAAGCAAAAAACCAGAGTATTTTGTCAGCAACGATAAGCCCGCAAGAAACCCGAGCAAATACCAAAGCCAGGGGTTTCCTGTTTTATGTATTTTCCATAAAGTAATTATTGAAAGAAGCCAGAATACAGAAAGAATAGTATCAGGTACAGTCATTATGCCGCCGAGAACAGAAAAAAGAGGAATCAGGCAAAAAACAACGACTGCCCAGAAACCGCAGTATGCTGAATGAAAATTTCTGCCAGTAAGAAAAAGCAACCAGATGCAAACAGAAGAAGAAATGATAGCGGGAAACCTCACAGCGAGAGGTGTGTTACCAAATATCTTCAAAAAAAACAAAATGGCGTAACCAACAAAAGGCGGATGATCAAAGTAAGACAGAGAAGGATGGAGCGCATATTGATAATAGTGGGCTTCATCTCCAGTCAATCCATAAAAAGATGCTATAAACAATCTTATCAGAAAAAAAATGCCAAAAGTCAGAAACGCATATCGCGTATATTTTCTTTCATCCATAAAAGAATCCAGTTCTCAGAAGAATAACTCTATAAAGATAAGCCATAAGAGTCCAGAATTTCAATTTTGAATTGCCGTATTTTCTCTTGTAAAAAACAATCGGCAGTTCCATTATCGTGAATTTCTTTTTGAAAACATAATAAAAAACCTCTGTCACAATAAAGGCATCTCCAGATTTCAGTTCCGGATAAATCACAGAAAGCAAAGAAGCTCTGAAAAACCTGAACCCGCTTGTTGGATCTGTGAGTTTTATTCCAAGAATTAAACGCAGATAGGCTCTGGCAAGAAATGTAACAAGTTCTCTTGTTTTATCGTGTCTCAAACTTTTTCCGCCCGAAATAAACCTTGACCCGGACACAACATCTGCTCTTTCAAGGAAAGAAACAAGAGATGGAATGAACTCTGGACTATGAGAAAAATCTCCATCCATTTCTCCTATGATATCAAATTTTCTGTCAAGAGCCGCTTTATAGCCAGACCTTCCAGCGTATCCTCTTCCTTTTTTCTCTTTGCGAATAATAACTTCCACACGAGGCTCATTTTGAAAATGCCATTTTGCGATATCGCCGGTTCCATCAGGCGAATTATCATCCACAATTATCACACTGATATCGAGCGGCAACCTGAGTATTTTTTCCGCCAGTGGAATAATGTTATCCTTTTCATTGTATGTAGGTATTATAACGGCTATCTTTTTATTTTTCATCGGCTAATCTCCTGACAGCCTGAGCAACTTTCTTTGGGGAAATCAACTCCATACAGCCGGGACGAACCGTGCATTCTCTTCTGTAACAACAAACGCAGGCAATATCGCTGACTATCTTTTCTCCCCGGCCATACATCTCTACTTCCGCTGAAGAAGTCGGGCCGAACAAAGCAACAACCTTTTTCCCCAATCCGACTGCTGCATGAAGAGCAAAAGTGTCACAACAAACAACAATATCACACAGATCAAGCAAACCAAAAAAGTAATCGATTGAGTTCAAATATCCTGTGTTAATTGCGATTTTATTGCTTTTTTCTACAATTCGTTCAAGCAGATACTTTTCCTCAGGTCCACCAAAAACGAGAATATTAAAATCATCAAGCATTGAAAACAATTCCAGAAAATTTTTTTCAGGCCATTTTTTTGTAATCCATCTATTACCTGTTCCAACAACCGCTCCCAGAGTTTTTTTCTTTTTCAGATTATATCTCTCTGCAAACTCGTGCGCGTTTTTTTTCGACGCATCAGAAACAGGAACAATAATTTTGCCATAATTGGGTAGCCCAGAAATGTTTGCCATGATTGCCTGATAGGTTTTAAAATTTTGTTTTTTCAAACCATCATCATGACTCAATAAAAAATACTCCCGAGCAACAGGAGAGGAACATTTCACAACACCTTTTGAATCAAACCAGAAACCTCTCTTTTCCTTCGCTTTTGTAATCCCTGCCAGAATTAAGGCCTCATCATCAAGATCCAGATTGATGAGTAAATCAAATTCGAAATAAGAAACAAATCCATAAGCGTTTTCTCTGCTAATAATTCTATCCACAAAGCTGTTTCCTTGAAGAATATCGATGGCATTGCTTTCTGTAATCCAGAATAACTTGCTTGCGGGGTATAAAAATTTTAAAGGTTCACATAATGCAGTTGTCCTTAACACATCACCAAGAGCCCCCAATTTGATAATGAGTATTTTATGGTCGATCGGATAATACCTGTCGCAACCATCACATATAAGTCCAATCTCTTTATGATATGAACACGGCCTGTCAACCCGAAAGAAACGGCAGGATTGTTTCAATTCATATTTTTTCATTGTGAAATCTTAGCATTATAAAATTACTTCCTTTTATGATTATAAGCCACTACTGTTATCTGGACAATTGCAGACATCCGTAATTTCCAGATTTTTTAGCAGATTGAGAAAATCCAGGGGCATCCTTGCGCTGAAACACATTTGCTTTTTCGTTTCAGGATGCAAAAACGAGATGGAAAATGCGTGAAGCGCCTGTCTGTCAATAACAGGACTCTGCCTTCCATATTTATTATCTCCAAGTACTGGATGGCCTAAAAATGCCAGAGTAACCCTTATCTGATGAGTTCTGCCTGTCACTGGCATAACCTCAAGATATGTGGCATTTTTTGATTTTTTTAGAATTTTGAATTTTGTTGTTGAGTTTTTCCCTGAAAACCTTACAGAAACTTTTGCTAAGCTGGCGGATGTTCTCAGTGGCAATGAAATTTCTTCGATCCCATCAGGAAATATACCTTCAACAACCGTCCTGTAAACTTTTTTAACAATCCTGTCCTTAAACTGATTGACAAGATCAAAATACGCAAAATCTGTTTTTGCAAAAATAATGCATCCTGAAGTATTTCTGTCCAGCCGATGCACAACCCCTGGCCTCAATGGAAGCCCAGTTGTCGCCAGTTTCGTGTGAGCGAGAATAAAATTCAGCAGTGTTCCTTTTGTTCTGCCTTTAAGCGGATGTGTAAGAATGCCTGCTGGTTTATTCACAACAATTACATGTTGATCTTCAAAAAGAACTTCCAGATTTCCTGTTTCTGGTTCAATATTGCAGGAGGGCAGTTTAAAAAAATCTGATATTTCAATTATGTCTCCTTTCTGTAGCCTTCGGGACGGATCATAAGTAAATTCCTTATTAACTGAGACATAACCGCGTTCCATCAATCTTTTGCAAAACTCTCTTGAAACGCCTTTGATATTTCGCGCGAGAAATCTGTCAAGCCTTTCAGCTGAATTATGTTGGAATACAAATTTCACTTCATATTTTCCTGCGGGAAAGACCCTTGATCAGTTCAAGAGCGATAACATTTCTCTGGATCTGATTGGTGCCTTCGTATATCTGTGTTATCTTAGCGTCTCTCATCATTTTTTCCACAGGGTAATCCCTCATATATCCATAGCCACCAAAAATTTGAACAGCATCCACGGTCACCTTCATCGCAACATCCGAAGCAAGCAATTTTGACATTGCGGATTCTTTCGAACCTGAGGATTTACCAGCATCAATCATTCTTGCGGTTGCATAGGTCAACGCTCTTGCCGCCTCTATCTGCGTTGCCATATCGGCAAGCATATGCTGAACTGCTTGAAATGAGGATATGGGCTGACCAAACTGGTATCTTTTGTGAGCGTATTCAAGCGCTGCTTCAAAAGCTCCCTGCGCTATGCCAAGCGCCTGCGCCGCAACACCAGGTCTTGTCGCGTCAAATGTCTTCATTGCCACAATAAAACCCATTCCCTCCCGGCCGAGAAGATTTCCAGCAGGAACCTTACAATCATTAAAAACGAGTTCTCTTGTCGCTGACGCTCTTATGCCAAGTTTCTTTTCTTTTTTTCCAAAAGTAAAACCTTCTGTCCCTTTTTCAACAATAAACGCGGAAGCGCCTCTTGCGCCTTTGTCCGGATCTGTTATTGCGATGATTGTGTAAATTTCAGCTTCCCCACCATTGGTAATCCACTGTTTTGTGCCATTCAAAACATAATAATCGCCCTGTTTTTTTGCCCGTGTTCTTATAGAACCTGCATCGCTTCCAGCTTCAGATTCTGTCAAACCAAACGCAGCGAGTTTTTCTCCTCTGGCAAGTGGAGGCAGATATTTCTGTTTCTGCTCGTCATTCCCGAAGAGCACTATGGGAAATGTGCCAAGTGCGCTGGCAGCAAGACATAAAGAAATTCCTCCGCAGATCCTGCTCAATTCTTCAATGGCGAGACAGAGCTCAAAAATGCCAAAACCCATTCCACCATACTTTTCTTCAATGTATATCCCAAAAAGATCTGATTGCGCCAGGGTTTTTACAATTTCCCATGGAAACTCTTCGGTTTCATCGTAATACGCTCTTACGGGTTTTATCTTTCCTTCTGCAACCTCGCGAGCCAGAGATTGAATCATGTTTTGTTCTTCAGTCAATAAATAATCCATTCTTCATTCCTTTTTATATTTTTGAACACACAGGCAGATATTATGTCCCCCGAATCCAAATGAGTTAGACAACGAAATTTCAATACTGGCTTTTCTCGCCACATTTGGAACATAGTCAAGATCACATTCTGAATCAGGCACCTCGTAGTTTATAGTCGGCGGAATTATCCCGTGATGCATTGAAAGTATCGTGATGATAAACTCAACCGCTCCAGCAGCGCCAAGAAGATGCCCGATCATAGATTTATTCGAACTTATCGCAACCTTATATGCGTGCTCTCCAAGAACTTTTTTTATCGCAAGCGTCTCGCTCCTGTCATTTAGAGGAGTGGATGTGCCATGCGCATTGATATAGCTAACCTGTTCGGGAAGGATATTTGCGTCCCGGAGAGCATATTCCATACAAAGTGCCGGACCAATTCCAGATGGATCAGGCGCTGTTATGTGATAAGCATCGCAACTCATTCCATATCCAGACATTTTCGCATATATGCGCGCGCCCCTTGCTATGGCATGCTCCAGGCTTTCCATAACAACAATGCCGCTGCCTTCTCCCATAACAAATCCATCCCTGCCAGCGTCAAAAGGACGACTTGCTTTCTCGGGTTCATTATTTCTTTCAGAAAGAGCATTCATTGAACAGAAACCAGCCAGACCAAGCGGTGTTATGCATGATTCTGTTCCACCTGTAATTACAACATCCATCTTTCCTGTTCGAATAAGTTCACACCCGACGGCTATTGCATGAGCCCCTGAAGCGCAGGCGCTTACAGTTGCAAAATTAGGACCTCTTAATCCAAATATTATAGCCACCTGCCCTGCTGCCATATCCGGAATAAGCATTGGTATCAACAAAGGAGAAACTCTCGAAGGACCTGCATCCAGAAGATTTGAATGCTGCTGTTCAATTATCCTGAGCCCGCCGATACCTGCTCCGATAATCACTCCTATCCTGTTTTTATCTTCGTTGTCTAAAGAAATGCCACTATCCGCAATAGCTTCGTGCGCCGCCTTAATTGCGAACTGGACAAATCGATCCATCCTCCTGACTGCTTTTTTATCTATTAAATCCAGATTGAAATTCTTAACCTCTGCGGCAATTCTTGTTGGAAATTTTGTTGCGTCAAAATCCTGAATCAAACCGACGCCGGATCTGCCCTCAACAAGGTTTGTCCATGTTGATAACACATCATTACCAACCGGGGTGACCAAGCCCATTCCGGTTACAACCGCTTCTTGTCTATTTACCATTGTCATTTATCTTTTGTTTTTTCTTCAAGATATCTAATGGCGTCCCCAACTGTTCTTATTTTTTCGGCATCTTCGTCAGGAATCTCCACACCAAATTTTTCTTCAAAATCCATCACAAGCTCAACGGTATCAAGAGAGTCAGCACCAAGATCATCGACAAAAGACGCATTTTCAATAACCGCGCTCTCTTCAACCTGAAGTTTTTCCATAACAATACTTTTAACTTTCTTTTCAATTTCACTTCTTTCCATTCAACCCCCTCGTGTTTTTTTTAAACAAGCTATTCACATTACCAGTCCACCGTCAACTCGAAAAACCTGTCCTGTAATATATGACGCCCTGTCCGAAGCAAGAAAAAGAACCAGTTCTGCGACATCATCGGACGTACCAAATTTCCCCAGCGGAATCCTTTCAAGAACCTGATTCTTTATCTTCTCTGGGATTTTTGCGGTCATCTGAGTTTGAATATAACCTGGAGCCACAGCGTTAACAGTGACGCCAAACCTCGCAAACTCCCTGGCGCATGTTTTTGTCATAGCAATCAATCCCGCTTTCGACGCAGAATAGTTCACCTGTCCGATATTACCAATTTGCCCGATAACCGATGCTATATTGACAATTCTTCCTGATCTATGCGACCACATAACCTGACCAATAATTTTACTACATAAAAAGGCTCCTTTCAAATTCACTTCAATGACGCGATCCCAATCCTCCTCCTTCATTCGCAGAAGCAGAGCGTCTCTTGTTATACCGGCGTTATTAACAAGTATATCAACCTTTTCAAATTCGCCAATTGCTCGTTCCAATGCTTCTGCTATGCTTGCGCTTCTGGTTATATCAACTTCATCACTGATAATCCCGCCATCAATTTTCAATGAATCCTTGACCGCGTCAGGTCTAACAATGTCCCATAGAACAAGATTCGCACCTGCCATTCCAAATTTTTCCGCCAGCGCCCTTCCGATGCCGCCAGCCGCTCCTGTTATAATAACAACTTTGTTATTAAATTCACCCATCTTTCCTCCCTATTAAGTTCATAACTTCATAATCTCAGCTGTATTTTCAAGAGAAGCAATATCTTCAATGCTGGAAACATTCACGTCCGGCAGAATTTTTTTTACAAGAGATGAAAGAACTTTTTTGGGACCAAGTTCAATTATCAGATCAACGGAAGATGAGATTGACTCGATGGTCTTAACCCACTGCACTGAGGAAACAATCTGTTCTTTCAAAACTCTTTTAATATCTTCCGGTTGAAAAACAGGTTCTGCATTGCAATTGGCATAAACAGGAAATCTACAGGTTGAAAAATGCGTCCTGTCAATTTCACTGGAAAAAAGATCCTCGGCTGGCTTCATAAGCGGAGTATGAAAAGCTCCTGAAACATTCAAAGGAACGC
Organism: Candidatus Omnitrophota bacterium; assembly: GCA_023819255.1. GTDB lineage: Bacteria > Ratteibacteria > UBA8468 > B48-G9 > DTJG01 > DTJG01. The sequence continues at coordinate 65,653 of JAMWBU010000004.1, read as the reverse complement.
ATTTAATAAGATTTTTCTTACACCATTGAATAAAAGATTGAATGGAATCCTTTCTACCTCCAACAACAATCTGTCCTGGCGCGTTTATGTTTGAAATGTAAATCTCATTGTGGTAATTCAATGCGTTTCTAACTTCTTCAAATGTCTTTCCAAGCACGGCAACCATTGCACCTGGATTTTTCTCAGTAGCTTCTTTCATAAATTTAGCCCTTTTTGCGACAAGAGCGAATGCGCTCTCGCGGGAAAGAGCTCCAGCGCAAGCAAACGCAGCATATTCGCCGAGGCTATGACCTGCTGCAAAGACAGGCGTTATTGAAAATTCATGCTGGAAAACTTTCCAGCATGAAAAATTCACAGCAAATATGCAAACCTGGCATATCTCAGTTTCTGTAAGTTTCTCAATCGGACCATCGAAACACGCGCAAGCTATATCAAAACCGCAAATCCTGCTACCTTCATCAAATATTTCCCTGACCATTTCATATTTTTGATAAAATTCTTTTCCCATACCGACATACTGAGAACCCTGCCCCGGAAAAACCACGCCGATTCTTTTATTAACCATCTTTCCCCCATCTAATGATGTTTGCAGCCCATGTAAGCCCGGCGCCAAAAGAAACCATGCATAACAGATTACCTTTGTTGATCTTTTTTGCTTTCACAGCTTCATCAAGCGCAACACCGACAGAAGCCGCTGACATATTTCCGTATTTTTCAATATTCAGAAATACCCTGTCCATGGGAACATCCAGCATTCTGGCGACTCCCTGAATAATGCGAATATTGGCTTGATGGGGAATAATTAATGAAACATCTTTGGTCTCAAATCCGTTTCTTTCAAGAACTTTTTTTACTGCCTCACCCATCGCAACCACAGCGATTCTAAAAAGAGAAGAGCCTTCCATCTTCATAAAATGCATTTTTTCTTCGACTGTTCTATGAGTCGCCGGCATTCTCGATCCACCCGCAGGCACATAAAGAAGGTTGCCAAATTTACCCGCAGCCCCGAGATATGTATCCAGAATGCCGAACCGGTCTTCAGTTCTTTCAATAACAACGGCGGCAGAACCATCTCCAAGCAGAACGCAGGTTGAACGATCTGTATAATCTGTAACCCTGCTCATGCACTCAGCAGCAACAACGAGAATTTTATTGTATCTGCCGGTGTCAATAAGATTTCTCGCAATCTCAAGCCCGTAAATAAAACCGGAGCAAGCGGCTGAAATGTCAAAACATGGAACATTTTCTATCCCGAGATTGTTCTGAATAATACACGCGGTAGAAGGAAACACCATATCGCCTGTTATTGTTGCGCAGATAATCATCTCTATTTTTCCCGCTTCAATACCGGCGTCTGCGATCGCTCTTCTCGCTGCTTCAGTACCAAGGTCTGAAGCGGCTTTGTCCTCAGGACATATTCTTCTTTCTTTAATGCCTGTTCTGGTAACAATCCACTCATCCGACGTGTCAACCAGTTTTTCGAGATCCGCGTTGGTCAAAATTCTTTCTGGAACATACGACCCGATCCCTATTATATTTGCGCCCATTTTCCTTTATACTCCGTGAGTTTTTTAATAAATTCACTTCGCACTATTTTTTCGCCGAGTTGCAATGCATTGCATATAGCTCTCGGAGAAGACCTGCCGTGACCTATGACCAGTATTCCTTGCACACCAAGTAAAACACCTCCTCCGTATTCAGCGTAATCGGTTTTTCTTGCATAGCTCACAATAGATTTTCTTGCAATAAAAAGACCAATCTTACCTGAAATGGACTTGTTTATTTCGCGAAGCATGATGTTTTTAAATGCTCTTCCAATGCCTTCGCTAACCTTCAAAACAATATTGCCGGAAAAACCATCAGCAATAATCACATCGGCTTTGCCGGAAAACATTTCATGTCCCTCTATATTGCCGACGAAATTCACTGCAGAACATTCAGAAAGTTTTTTATAGGCAGACTGTCTGAGTTCATCACCTTTCCCGGGTTCTCCACCAATATTCAAAAGTCCAACAGATGGATTTTCTATTCCAACAACATCCCTTGCGTAGAGACTTCCCATAATTGCATACTGTAATAAATTGATAGGTTTTGCGGAAACATTCGCTCCGACATCAAGAAAAAGAGTAACCCGCTCTTTTAGATTTGGTAAATGCACGCATATCGCGGGTCTGTCTATGCCTTCAATAAGACCAAGCTCACTAATCGCAATAGAAACAAATAAAGCGGTATTACCTGCGCTGAACGCAACATCGACATCCCTGTTTTTGAGCATCTGAATTATTCTGTGCATCGTGGTGTTTTTATTTCTGAAAACGGACAGGGACAATTTTGAATCCATCGGTATGTAGCTATCGCACGCAGTCAGTTTGAGACTGGAAATGTCGTGGTCCATTACTTGCCTGAACTTTTCTTCGGGACAAGCGCAAACAATTTCCGTATCGCAGCCCTTTTTTTCCAGAAACAGTTGAATTCCTTTAATAACCGCTGCTGGAGCGTGGTCGCCGCCCATACCATCAATAGCAATTCTAACCATTATTTCCCGGGTTGTTTTTCTTTGACCTTCCTGGCAACAACGAGCTTCCCATTATAGTAGCCGCATTCCCTGCATATCCTGTGCGGAAGTTTCATCGCTCCACAATTGGAACATGCCACAAGAGCCGGCTGGAGAACCTTCTTATTATTTTTTCTCCTGCTATCTCTCCTGCTATTGCTGTGTCGTCTTGAAGTGGTCATTTACTCTCCTGGTTAAAATCAAGAACGATGTTTTTCTCTTAATTTTTCAGCGACAATTTCCGGCACAAATCTCTCAACAGGCCCGTTCAATCTCGCAATTTCCTTTACAGCAGAAGAACTTAAATAAAGGTATTCCTCTTTCGGTGTCAGAAAGATCGTTTCGATTCGAGGAAGCATCCTTCTGTTGGTCAAAACCATCTGAAATTCATAGTCAAAGTCAGAAACAGCTCTCAAACCTCGTATTACAAGAAAAACCCCCTTTTTTTCAAGATAATCCACAAGAAGTCCATCAAAGTATTCGATTACAATCTCCTTTCTGTCTCGAAAAACACCTTGCAGCATTTCCATCCTTTCCTTGAAAGAAAAAAGGGGCTTCTTGGTCGGATGATGAGTCACGCTCACAATCAACTTATCTATGAACTTCAAACTTCTTTCAATAATGTCAATATGTCCGTTGGTAACAGGATCAAAACTACCCGGATACACAGCCAGACGTTCTTTTCTTCTGATAAATCTGTACTCTTGCTGAACCATATTTCTTTTCCTTTAGCAGATGAAAATCCGCAATTCGCAAATTTTTGTAAACACCAGGTTCATTGCCTGTTTCAAGAATAAACAGCCCACCATCATTCAAAATCTTAAACGTACCTGAAAAAATTCGCAACAATTTCGATTCACCAAACCCGTATGGTGGATCTGCAAAAACAATATCAAACCTGTGACCGGAATCTGCAAATTTTTTCAGTGCCAACTCTGCCCCCATTCTTACTATTCTTAAATTTCCTCGCAGATTGAGCAGTTTTGCATTCTTCAAAAGAAGTCTTATTGCCTGCATTGAATTGTCAACAAATGTTACAAACGAAGCACCCCGGCTTAACGCTTCAAATCCCATTGCTCCTGTTCCTGCAAAAAGTTCAAGCACATTACTTCCCTTGACCTGGCTGCCCAGCATATCAAAAATCGCTTCTCTTACAATGCTCCGCGTGGGTCTCAGTCCTGATGTTTTTTTGTAAGATAAAACACGGCCCTTGAAAAAACCGCCTGTCAACTTCATAATTTAAATCTAAGACCAAATTTTCTCTGCCAGTCGATCAGAATTGCTGAAGCTACAAATATAGAGGAATATGTCCCTATCAAAAATCCGAAAAGAAGAGTATAGGCAAAATTTTTGAGCGGTTCTCCACCAAAAATCAGTAGTAGTATATCAACAAAAATAACCGTGAGAACTGTTAGAATCGTCCGGCTTAAGGTTTCATTGATGGACTGATTGAACAACTCAAAATAATTTTTAGAATGCGTCTTCCTCAAATTTTCTCTGATTCTGTCAAAAATCACAATTGTGTCATTCACAGAATAACCGGCAATCGTAAGCAATGCAGCAATAATCGTTCCATCTATTATTTTCTTTGAAAGCGCCAGTATGGCAAGCACCACCAGCAAATCATGAAAAATAGCGATGGTCGCGCAAACAGCAAAATGAAATTCAAATCTTATAGTAAGATAGAGTAAAATTCCTATTAACCCCACAAAAAACGCAGTCAGGGCTCTTTTTCTCAAGGTAACGCTCATTGAAGGAGAAATCACGGATTTTGCCAGTACCTCAACTTTCTCCCTGCCAAACCCCGCTTCAATAGATTCAAGAATCCTGTCAGAAGTTCCCGGTGGAGACTTTATTATGAATTCATCCTGCAGCATCCCAACTTCCTGAACAGTTACTTCGGTTATGCCGAGATTTTTGACCTGACTCCTTATAGAAGCGACAGATGCCTGCGAAGCGAGTTTTATGTGAATCAGATCTCCTCCAACAAAATCAACGCCAAAATTCGACTTCCCACGCAACCCAAAAACAATCATTCCGGCAACTATCAAAACTAAAGAAAAAATATATGTCCATTTTCTTTTTCCCAGAAAATCAATGTTTGCGTTTTTTATAAGCTCCATTTTATATCCTCAACTTTTCAATGCTTCTGTTGGCAACCATAAAATCCACTATTGCTTTTGTTGCAAAAACCGCGGTAAAAAGATTTGCAATTATACCCACAGAAAGGGTTAAACCAAAACCTTTGATGGGGCCTTCTCCGAGAAAGAAAAGAATTGATCCAGTGATTATTGTTGTAATATTTGAATCAAGAATGGCTGACCAGGCGCGATGATACCCCGACTCTATGGAAGACTTTGCTGATTTACCCTGCCGCAGTTCTTCTCTTATTCTTTCGAAAATCAGGATATTGGCGTCAACTGCCATTCCGCAGGTCAAAGCGATTCCAGCAATGCCAGGAAGAGTCAAAACGCCTTTGAACATCGACATAAAAGCAAGCAAAATCAACAGGTTAATTGCCATTGCAAAGTTCGCTAAAAGGCCAAAGAAATAGTAGTATGCAACCATAAAAATGACAATCACAATAACACCATACATAGAAGCCCTGATTGATTTTTCGATATATTCTTTACCGAGCGTTGGACCCACAATCTGCTGGTAAATAACCCTTACCTCTGCTGGAAGAGCGCCTGCTCTTAAAACAACCGCCAGTTCTTTTGCTTCTTCCATTGTGAAATCGCCTGAGATCTGACCGCGACCATCAGGAATCCTGTCCCTGATTACTGGCGCTGACTTAACCACTCCGTCAAGAACTATGGCAAGTCTTCTGTTAATGTTTTCGCCTGTTACGGTGGCAAATTTAACTGCTCCCTCTTTATTCAGAACAAAATTCACCTCAGGAAAACCAGAAGCGCCGTACCCAACAAATGCGTCGCTGAGCCCGGCTCCTGTAAGCTCAGGTTGCCTTTTCACAAGCACAGGACTGGTTTGTCTCGCGATATTTCTTTCATCTTTTTGACTCATATAAAGGACTTCATAATCCTTAAGCACTTCGCTATCTCCACTTAATGCGTCTGTTAATTTTTTTGAATCTTCTTCAACCAGACGAAATTCAAGGAGAGCTGTCTTTCCAATTATTTCAATGGCTCGCTGTGCATCCTTAACCCCGGGCAGATCAACGATAATGCGATTTGTTCCTTCTTTTTGAATTACAGGCTCGCTTACACCCAGTCCATCGACCCTGTTTCTTATTATTTCCAGAGCCCTCTGAGTGACATCAGACATTGATTTTTCGACCTCTTGTGGCTCCTTCACCTCCAGAACAACATGAACTCCACCCTGCAGATCAAGCCCTCTTTTTATCTTCTTTTCAATTGGATAAATCTGCCATAAACAGTAGGCGATAACCGCAACTATGAAACCGACTTTGATGTAATGGTTGCGCATCATTTGTAGACCCTCTCAGGATTGAAAATTTTTTCATCGATTGCCTTCCATTCCCCGTCTTCAAATTTCCTCCAGAAACAGGAAAAATATCCTTCATGGCAACAGGCGCAAATCTGTTCAACTACGAAAAGAAGCGCATCCATATCGCAGTCAACCCTTATCTCACAAATTCTCTGAACATGCCCTGAAGTTTCTCCTTTTTTCCATAGCTTTTTTCTGCTTCTGCTCCAGAAATGAACCAGGCCTGTTTCTATGGATTTATTTAAGCTTTCCTTATTCATATAGCCAAGCATAAGCACCCTGCCGGAAACATCCTGAATAATGGCAGGAATAAGGCCATCGCTGTTAAATTTCAACTGTTCCAGAATCTCCATACTGAACCCTTGTTGAAAAAACTGACAGAGAATATTAACATAAATAATGAAATATGACAAATTATCAAAAATGACTGATAAAAATAAAATAGAAAAATTTGTTTTCAAACAGGTCAATCTTGTTCCATTTGGAAGCACATCAACCTATAAAATGATTGCGGCTAAGTGCGGATTCATCAGTCCAAGAAAAGTAGGGAAAATTCTCGGTAAAAATAATCATCTCATCTCAATTCCATGCCATAGAATTATATATTCCAGTAAGAAGATAGGTGGTTATAAATTAGGAACAGATTTCAAGAAATTTATCCTTGAATGGGAAAAGAAAATCGTGTCATAAAGCTTTTCAATGCACGCAAAGTCCTCAATTAAAAATTTTCTTCAAATTAAGATAACTTGCATACATATTACTGTAAGAATCAAAAAGTTTTTCTTCAGGATAGAAAACTCTATCGCGCCTGTCTTCATCAATTTCACATAATGATCCGAAAAGTCTCATCGCGCCTGACCCGGCAGCTTCGCTTATTTCAGGGACAACAACCGTTTTCCCTGAAATGGTTGAAAGCAATTGCGCAAGAGATGTATCCTTTGCGGCTCCGCCTATCATAACAATACAGTTTATCTTTTCTCCTTCAGGCAGTATTTCTTCGATTCTTTCAAGTCGCTCACGAACCTGAAAACAGAGCGCTTCAACAATTGCCCGCATTATATCTGAAGATTTTGTTGAAAGACCCAACCCGCAAATGGCACCGTTTCCTGTGTTAAAATCCGGTATTACAACAACACCTGAAGGATGTGAAAGAAGATTGAATTTTCGCGTAATATTTTTCTGTCCCCATTCATATATAACTCCGCCATTGCTCATAGCAGCCATAAGTCCGTAAATACCTTGTTTGACATGAGGACCGGGTGCAAGACGCATTCTGCTATCAAAAACAAGTTTTGTGGTGGATGCAAGCAAAACCCATGCAGTTCCGCAGGAAACAAGAATTTTGCCTTTTTCCGCAGCACGTGCGCCCAAACTTGCACAGTACTGGTCATGTCCTCCTGCAAGCACAGGAATTCCAGATTTCAAACCCAATGATTTTGCAGCAAATGCATTAATTCCACCTATTGAGGTATCTGCTTCAACTATCTCAGGAAGCATGTTTTTGCTTATCCCGGCTATTTCCAGAAGTTCATAATCCCACTTCTCTTCCTTCAGATTATAAAGCGTGGTAATTGCAGCGCTGGTTTTATCAATAACAAAATTGCCTGTCAAAAAATGATTTACATAATCCGCAACAAACGAAATTCGCGCAACTTTTCCGAATACCTCTGGTTCGTTTTTCTTCAACCACCTTAAAATGGTAACGCACGACCACCCGCCCGGTACGTATCCGGTTTTCTTATAGAAAAATTCTTCCCCAAATTCTTGAATGAGCTCTTGAGCAACATATTTTGCCCTGTTATCAAGCCAGGTTATCGCTGGTCTGAGCGGACCAAGATTTCTATCGAGCAAAACAAATGTTCCACCCTGAAAACTCCCGGAAATGCCGTCTATTGCAGATTTTTGTTTTATTCTCTTTATTCCTTTCCTTATGGCAGAAATCCAGTCATCACTATCCTGTTCAGCCATAAGAGGCCCGGGGAAACAAATGCCTGTTTTTATCGAAGTATTCTGTAAAAGCTGCCCATCTGCTGAATACAAAAAAACCTTGGTGTTGGTTGTACCGCTATCAAAAGATAAAAAGTTTCCCATAGATTAAATTTGTAAAAATTCCAGACCGATTATACTGGCAAGGGTCCTGAGCCGCTCATTATAATCCCCGTATGCCATAGCAAGATGATGTGTCCCTCCATACAGGCTGTACGATGTTAAAAAATCCCTCACATCATCTTTTACCTTCAACAGAAAGTGTGGTGCTTTGATATCTGGAAAAATCTTTCTGCTTTCCACACGGCCTGTTGCAGCAATAAAACGAAACTTTTCTTTTTCACATGGAGCAAGATTAAAGAGTGTAACAGTTCCCGGCTTTTGTTGAAATAAAAACATTCCTGTAAAGGATCCCGGGTTGACAATGCTCATATCCTTCTTAACAAGCTTTATTTCTGCATCGTTCTTTGCCATAGAAAGGTTGCTTTCGCCCATGTGAGACATAAAAATTCTATTATTTTTATAATCAGTGGTAAACATCTCTGTAAATGCGGCCTGACCAGCAAGTTTATGGAGAATCCATACGCTTATGGCGCAAAGGGCGTCTCCTTCGCCTCCGTATCCCATGCCCTCTGAAATAAGTTTTGAAATAGCGTAAAATGGCATTAAATTATAGGCAGAGTCCCCTTTAAATGCCATAAAATTTATTGCCAGTGCACCCGGTCCGTACCTATTAATTATGTTTCTTAACGCCATCTCCGTACAGATCAAATTTTCATGAAGGCTGCTGTCAATCTCAACAATAAACTTCTTCTTTTCGTTTTTAAGTACTTGCTCTATGTCATTCCGGGAAATTTGCTTTGCTTCATTTTCCAGCTCGGCTATTTCAATGTCTACAATATCCACGCCGAAATTTTTTCCAATGGCTTCATCCGACACAGAAAAATCGCCCATGTCTTTAAATCTTCCTCCGATTCTGCCTACCTTTAATCTCTTTAAAGCCCCATAAACCGCAGCGCATCTGCACCAGTTCGCCAGAGATAACATTGTGTCATTCTGGGTCCAATGACCTGTGACAATTATAAATGGTGACTTCTGTCTCAAAAGAACACAGGCGAGATCCTGAACCCCATGCATGCCATGATTATTTATCATATCCCTGACTGAGAAACTTTTAGTTATCTCAAAAAGATGCTGCGTGTTCCATATGAGAACCGGAACACGGCTTTTTTCAATAACAGGCGCGATAATCATGCTGGGACTGTAAGAAAGAAACACAATAATAATGCCATCCACGCCCGCCTGAAGCATTTTTGAATATGATTCTTCTATCATATGCCTTTCGTAAGCAACAGGAAAACTAACAATGTCAGCAAACGAAAAACATTTCTGAACAAAATTCTTGTACTGTTTTTCAAGTTCCTCAACAAATTGTGGAAGCTTTTTTTTATAAAGACTCGCGGTGACGCCAAGCATTCCAATGACTGGTCTCTGTATTGACATTTCGCACCTCTCATTTTATGCTTTCAGTCAATTGTTTAAGATATCTTGCTTCAGCGAAAAACTCTTCTGGCTCCATTTCTCTCAAAAATACCAGTCCCCTTGTTGCTCTGAGTCTGGGAATTTCACTTGAATAAAAAAATTCCCTTCCCAGACATGTCTTCATCATAGCGTATTGTTCTGCCATAATTTTCTGAGCAAGGTCGCAAAAAGGTCCGTCATACTCATAACTTGGAAAAGATGCGCTTTTCTGTGAACCAAAACAGATATTGAAAGCGCTTCTCATAATCGCAAATGAGTTCATGGAAACAGGCACAATAATATCTGCCTCTGCTGGATGAAACCTGTACCACACATTTCTATAGCCCCACACCCGTATCTTTTTCCCTGGATTTTTTTTCAGATACAGTCCAATGGCTTCTGCAATTGCCTGCAAAACCTTATAATGCGTGTCGGGACCGCTTGCTTCAGGATCCATCGCTACAGTAATGACGTCAGGGTTGATTTTTTCGATTAAATCCAGCATCGGCATTATGTCCTGATTCAACTGCGGTTTTTTTGTAAAGATGTCGCCTGTGTAAAAAGGCAATCTCATATGAAAAACATGCTGACAGTCAAATCCAAGATGCGCCCATAAAAGTTCCTCTTCCCATTCTCTTATCATCCCTTTTAGAAGTTGAACATCCGGGATATCTTTTTTCCCAGGATAAGAGCTCGCAAAATATTTGAAAAACCATGAAATTTTGTTTTCTATCGTTGATATCTTATACGAATTGACTATCGAAACAATGTTTCTCATCATCCTTCTCGCAGAAGCCTGGTTCTGAATATCCGCACTATTTGCAGCAACCCCATCAAGATAGAGATACACATCTCTGATCCTTGCTTTATTATCATCTGGTTTGAAGTACTTTTGCTGAAGTAATTGTCTGCACTCATCAGTTGAAATAAAAGATTCGAGATTTTTCATTTGCTCAACAACATAAGAGTTTGTCACAGAACTAAAACCACTGGTGAGAGTCGCAAAATAATGATTGTTCAAAGGTGTTCTTACAAGATGAATTATGTATGGCATATAACCCAGCATTATATCATCATGATGTGGGCCTGTGTGCAAAAACGTGGTGTTTTCAATCGTCTCTGTGCCGCGCTTTATTTTTTCTTTAAAGGAACGAGAAACAGACTTCGAAGCAACGGCAACATCAATTCCATTTTTTATAAGGAAATTTCCTTCCGTGATTTTTCTAAAATCAGCAATAGCCAGTGATTCAAGCGATTTGTTGCTTTTAAGCGCAACATCAACAATAATTTTTTTCAAATCAATCTCAGAAAAAGCAGGCTCTTTCTCAAGTTTTTTTATTGTCCTTTGCGTGAGACGTTTTGTCGCTCCGGTTGTGAGGTAAAAACACGCGCCTTCAAGTATGCCAAGAGCGCTTGCTGGATAAAGAATTGAAGGCTCATTTGTCACTGCATCCCTGACAACCTGCGCTTTGCTTTCCCCGGCGGCAATAATAATCGCAGTTGCCGTTTTGTTAAATGTAATTGTTTCAATGCCGATTGTCATAACAACTTTTTCCCTTGAAACTTCTATTCCTCCAAGGTCTGTCGCTGCGGCTGCCGCTGTTTCATAATTGATAGGTGCAAGTCGAGTTGTGCTGAAATGGTCTGAACCCCTTATGTTAAAACCGATATGGCCATCCGGGCCGATGCCGCCGAGAAAAAATCCAATGCCTCCATATTCTCTGATTTTTTGCTCATATTCCATCGCATAATCATCAATATGCTGAATTGCCTTTTGTTGAAGCTCTTCGAGTTTATTTCTGGGTTGCCTGTATCTTAATGATAGATCTATCCTGCCATCGGGAAAAAATTCCCCAAGATTTTTTCCGCGCTTGCATCCTGTTGTCCACGCATCAATCAAAAGTGCCTTTTTGTCATCAAATCCAAATTCCTTAATATAAAATTTATTGATATACCATAGAAAACTATTTTCATGCCGTGGATTCATTGGAAAAAACTCATCTATCTGAACAAAAATAAAATCAGACATAACTGGCCTGATCTTAGAATCAATTTCGTAAGAATCAAGAAGTCGTTGAACATCTTTTCCGAACCAGTTTTTAAGAATAAAAGATGTCCAGTATATAAAATGTTCTGGCGTCTTGCCGGTAGGCAAAGAAACTACGCCTGCGGGATTCTTCTTACACCATTCTAAAAACCTCAGTGCTGTAATTTTTCCAAGACTGGGAAAATCAGCCACCTCAAGAATTCTTATTTTTTCTTCCGGTTGGTAACGCGGTTCAAAACCAGATTGTTTTATCGCAATTTTTTCAACTGAAGAACTGTAATCGTATCTTCTCACGTCAATTAAATCCCCTCAATTGAATTTCAAAAAACTCCATTCTTCATATCTATGAAAATCAAACTTTTTTATCGGGCAGCTGGTTGAGGTTTCAAAACCTTTTTCAAGGTAGACAGAATAATCATATCTTCCAAGGTTAATAAGCCACACATCATTTCTTGCGGGCATCCTGCCATTCGATAGCAAACTTTTGAAAGGAATAGCCACTTCGACACTCCAGAAATTATCATCATCAAACCAGTTGTTTAATGTTCCTTTTATTTTTACAGATGATTTAAGCCCTGCGCAATTCCATTCAGCAAACCTTGTGAACATTTTTTCCCTCAGTCTCCTCAAAACAAATGCGTCCAACACTGTATTTTTGGGAGAAATCTGAAATTCATAAAACGAATCGTCAGAAGAATCAGGCTTCAAAAAAATCTCCACAACATCCTGGTCCCAGAGTTGAGAATCTCTATTTTTAAGTGTTGCCCATATATCTCTGTCCTGGCAAAAAAATGCAAAATAAATATAATTTTTATCGTAAAGGCAATAGGCCATCGTAGCAAAAATTGGTTCGTCCAGAGATACAATTTTGACAAAGTTTAAGGGAACCGCTTTTTCCCATGCCGGCTCATTGATAATTCCATCCACAACGATTTTTCCTTCGACTCGATTGCATAAAATTTCCCTGTTAATTGAGGAATCGCACATAGATCGGATTGCATAAAGCAAAACAAGAACAAAACTCAGTTTCTTTATCATTTGCGCTTCAATTTGTTATGCCTTTCAATTTCAAGGACTAAAAAGGAAGCCAATTTTCGTTTGGAATATCCCGAGCAATCTTTTATCTTTCCGTCAGGATAAAGAACAAAAATCTCATTATTTCCGGATGAATCACCAAAGTTTTCAACCGTATTTGCAACAAGCACATCAAGTTTTTTCCATCTCAGTTTTTTCTTTGCATTTTCAATTATACTGGCGCTTTCAAGAGCAAACCCGACAACAACCTGATTTACTTTTTTTATTTTCGCCACACTTTTCAAAATATCCGGGTTTGGAACAAGTTTAAGGTTCCACGACTTTTTTATTTTCAATTTTTTTCCATATCTTTTTGCAGGTCTCCAGTCTGAAACAGCAGCTGTCATTATAAGCGCGTCGCACGATGGAAATTTTTCTTCCACCACGCTTTTCATTTCAAGCGCTGATTCAACCTGTATTTTTTTTACCCCTTTTATTTCAGGAAAATTGCATGGCCCGGAAATAACGCTCACTGAATGCCCGCGCTCCATTGCCTTTTTTGCCAAAAAGTATCCAAGCGTTCCTGTTGCCGGATTACTTATGAATCTCACAGGATCCAGATATTCTCTTGTGGGTCCTGCTGTTATCAGAAATTTCATTTTACATTTTTTTGCTTTGCAAGATATTCAACTTCAGCCTTGATAAAAACATCTATCTCACCGTCCATTACTGCTTCAACATTTCCTGTCTCTACTTGAGTTCTATGGTCTTTTACCATAGTGTAAGGACAGAATACATAAGACCTTATCTGACTTCCCCACGCAATCTCTTTCTGAGAATCCCACTTTTCTGCTTCCTCTTTTTTTTCTTTTTCCATCTCAATCTGATAGAGGCGACTCCTCAAAATCTTCATTGCTGTTTCACGATTCTTGAACTGACTCCTTTCGCTCTGACACTGAACGACAATACCCGTAGGTATGTGTTTTATCCTGACAGCTGTCTCAACCTTGTTCACATTCTGACCACCCTTTCCACCTGAACGAAATGTTTCCAGTTCTATATCCTCATCTCGTATTTCAATCTTAATATCCTTTTCTATTTCTGGAATAACATTCACAGCCGCAAAACTTGTGTGTCGTCTTTTATTCGCATCAAAAGGCGAAATTCTCACAAGTCGGTGAACACCGGTCTCGCCTTTGAGATAACCATAAGCATAATTACCTGAGAAAACCGCCATAATTTTTTTCAGTCCTGCCTCTTCCCCGGGCAAGAAGTCAACAACTTCGACCTTCATGCCTTTCTGCGCAGCCCATTTTGAATACATTCGAAAAAGCATGCTTACCCAATCACATGCCTCTGTCCCACCTGCGCCCGCATGAAGAGTAACAATAGCATCATTTCTGTCAGCGGGTTCTGAAAAATAGACCTCTAATTTGAAATTCTCAATTTCCTGTGATAACCGCTGGAGAATAGAAGAAGCTTCATTTTCAAGATCTGGATCAGACCCATCTTGAAGGAGTTCTGCAATTGCAAAAAAGTTATCAAACATTTTTTCTATCTTATCAATCCTTTCCTGTTTTTCTATAAAATAATTCCATTGATTTATTTTCTCGCTATCCACCCTGGGGTCCCAGTAACCTTTTAAGTTTTTTTCTTGTTGCAGAGCAGCAAATCTCTCCTGCTGTTGTTCCCACTGAACAGCCTTTTTCACTTCTTCAAAAGACCTTTGCAACTGAATGCATTTGTCTTTCAACGTTGATTCCATAAAATCGTTCCTCACTTATCCTAAACTGAGCAATCTTTTCCAGATTTCTTCGAGTAATGGCTTAATGCCTTCGTTGGTCATACAGGAGATAAGAAAAAAAGCATTTGCAACCTTTTTCAGTTCTTGAATGTTTTTTTTGCTTTCAGGCAAATCTATTTTTGTGCCTACAACAATTTCGGGTTTTTCAAGAAGCGACTGGTTATAATAACCCATTTCATCTCTTATATTATAATACCTTTTAGCAACATCATGCAAAGAAAGGTCAATAAGATGAATAAGAAGTCTTGTCCTTTCAATATGTCGCAAAAATTTGATCCCGAGTCCCGCGCCACACGATGCGCCCTGAATAAGCCCGGGTATGTCAGCGGCAATAAACTGTCTTCCGTCTCCAAGGTCAACCACACCAAGATTAGGGTTCAATGTCGTGAAAGGATACTCGGCTATTTTTGGTTTAGCATTGGAAATTATTGAAAGCAATGTGGATTTGCCGGCATTGGGACAACCAATAATGCCGACATCAGCGATAAGTTTGAGTTCAAGTTTCACAAATTTCTCTTCGCCATAACCACCTGGCATCGCTATTCGAGGAGCCTGATTTATAGAACTTTTGAAACTTGCATTTCCTCTTCCACCACGGCCACCTTTTGCAACGAGCACTTCTGAACCCTCTTTATCCAGGTCTGCGATAATCACTTCTTTTTCTCCTTCTCTTATCTCAATCACAATTGTTCCCACCGGCACTTTAAGAATAAGGTCCATACCATCTGCGCCTGTGCGGTTATTCCCTTCCCCTGGCTTGCCGCTTTCTGCTTTGAAATGCCTGCGGTAATAATATTGACGCAATGTCTTGACATTGCTAGATGCTTTGAAATAGATAGAACCGCCATTGCCGCCATTGCCGCCAGAAGGCCCGCCTCTTGGAACAAACTTTTCCCTTCTGAACGCAACGCAACCAGGTCCTCCATCCCCTGCCTTTATCCATATTTTCACTTCATCGATAAAATCATTCATCTGACTCCTGCGTTGTCATCTTTAATAAAATGGCGATCAGCACAATGAACACTGTTAACAAAAGTATAAACATGCCAGGCCTCAGATATTTAATGCCTGAAATTATAATAAATGCCAAAACAGGCAAAAGAAAAATGGCAAAACTTATTTTAGTTCCCGCGTGTTCAATGCTCCTGGTGTACTTCTCGAGCTGGCGGCTAATTTTTTGTTCTGTTTCGACTCTTTCTCTGTTAAGCCCTACAAATTCTTCCCACGTTTCGGGTAACTCCATTATGATGTTTTTATAGGATATTAAAACATTTTTTATGTCTTCCAGCCATAAATGTTGAAAGATTCCTTTGTCCAGCAGTGGTTGCCAGTACGTCTTGCTAAGATCAAGCATGCTTTCAGATGGGCTGAGTCTGGCACAGATTGCTTCAAGACTCATTAAATTTTTTGCGAGAAGTCCAACATCAGAATCAAGTCTAATGCTCATCTTTCGTGCCATGCGCATCAGATCATAAATAATGTTCGCAAGATGAACCTTTTTAAGCGGAAGAGAACCGTATTTATCAACAATAAAACCGACGTCCCTCTCAAAAGTTTCTGGAACTTTGTATGATATTCCAAAAAGCTTTTTTATATGAGGTATCACTTCTGCAGTTTTTCCTTTAAGAACGCCTGAAATAATCGCAGCAAGCAATTTCCTTTTCTCAAAAGAAAAATAACCCACAAGACCAAAATCGACAAAAGCAATACCACCCTTGTCTGTGATCAGTATATTGCCCGGATGCAGATCAGCGTGGAAATAACCTGTTTCAAAAAGAGTCTCAAACAATCCTTTTACAAGACGACTGGAAACATCACTTTTGTCAGCAACAACATCCAGTATTTTGATCCCGTGTATTTTTTCCATTGTAAGCACCCGTTTTGACGTAAAATCCCAAAATACGCGAGGAACCATGATATTTGATCTGCCATAGTAATCCTTCAATTTCTCCATCATACCCGCCTCATAAATAAAATCTATCTGCCTTTTCAAAAATTCTCCAACTTCTTCAAGTAATTCTGAAATATTCCATTTTTTTAATTCAGGAATATGCTTGGCGGCCAGTTTAGATATCTCTGTTAAAACTTCGACATCTTCAGCAATGGCCTCCTCCACTCCCGGTCTTCGGACTTTAACAACACACGTTTCTCCAGAAACAAGTCTTGCAAAATGAACCTGCCCGATGGAAGCGGAAAACATCGGTTTTTCTGAAAACTCTGAAAAGATTTCATGCATGGGCCTTTCAAAATCTTCGTTAATCGTCTTTTCAACTTTTTCAAAAGGAAAAGGCGAGACATTATCCTGAAGTTTGGAAAGTTCCTTAAGAAAATTTTCTGGCAGTATGTCGGCTCTTGTGCTAAAAAATTGCCCGATTTTTATGTATGTTGGTCCAAGCTCCTCAATAACAGAACATAATCTTTGCGCGGGTGTGAGATATTGCCTTTTTGCAGAAATTCGATGAAAACGCAGAACCCTTAAACTTGGTTCTTTGAAAATCCTGTCCAAAAAATATCCAAGTCCATGTTTGACCAGCACCCTTAACACTATGCGCACACGATTGATAAGTCGGTATTTTCTGCTTACACCAAGTATATTCATTGCTTGCCATATTTCAAATTCTCTATTTCTTTCTTAAGGTCCTCTATTTCTTTTTTTGTTACAAGCCCGAAGATTTCTGCGATTTTTTCCTTCTTAATACCAGTGGTCTTATCGATTTTTTCAATCAAACCAGAAAACCGCTTCTCGATTTTTTCTTCAAGTTTCTTATCTTTCACCTCTTTTTCGAGGATCTCCAGAATCTCTTTTCTTTTCTTTTCGGCAATGGAAAGCGAGGCAATCCCTAAAGCAAGTGCTTTGTACAGAATATTTTTCTTATCAGTCATTTCTGCCTCCCACAGTTATTGTTTATTCAAACGCCTTTTTTTCAGAACAACCCTTCTTTTGCCCTTACATATGAATCCTATTTCAAAAACCCTGAAACCTTTTTTTTGTATGATTGAACTGACTTCTTCCTTATTGCGCACCGGTAAACAAAGAATCAATCCAATCCCCATATTAAAAACATTATACATTTCTTCTGGCTTGATTCTGCCTGTCTCCTGAATCATAGAAAACACGACTGGCACATTCCATGAATCGGTGAAAACTTCAGCATCCAGATTTTCCGGCAAAACTCTTACAAGATTTCCCGGGATACCGCCTCCAGTAATATGAGCAGCCGCATTAACAAGATTTTTTTCAACCAGATTGACAATAAGTGGAGAATAAATGTGGGTGGGCCTCAAAAATTCTTCTCCCAGAGAACGACCGAGATTTACCCTGTATTCAAAAAGTTTTCTCTTAATGTCCCTGCTTTGAAAAAAAATCTTTCTTACAAGAGAAAATCCGTTTGAATGCAAACCGTTTGAACCAACTCCAAGCAACACATCACCTTCACTAACCCTTGAAGGACCGAGTATCCTGTCCTTTTTCGCTACACCAACGCAAAAACCCGCAAGATCAAAATCATCTTCGGAATAAACATCCGGCATCTGAGCAGTTTCTCCACCAACAAGAGCGCATTGAGCAATTTCACAACCTCTAATTATTCCCTCAAGAAGTTTCTTTTCCCTTTCTATTTTTAACTTTCCCACAGCCAGATAGTCAAGGAAAAAAAGAGGCTTTGCTCCGCAGACAGCGACATCGTTGCAATTCATCGCCACAAGATCTATACCAATCGTATCATATTTTTCAAGCGCCTTTGCAATAAGAACCTTTGTACCAACGCCATCGCAACCAGCGACAAGAAAATCTTTGCCGCCAGAAAAAGGAAAAGGCACAAAGCCAGCAAAAAAGCCAATGTCTCCAGCTATTTTTTTCTTGAAGGATTTTTCTGCGCGGTCCTTTATAAACCTTACCAGCGCTTCTGCCTTTTGATCGTCTACCCCCGCCCTTTTATATGTAACCATTTCTTTTTTTCCCCTGTATATTTCATTATTATTATAACACCATGGAGTAAACCAATAAAAAAAGGGCGGCATTAGCCGCCCTCATTTTCAACCTGATACCATATTATTTATTTCCATCGACTTCACGGTAGTCGGCATCAACAACCTTTTTACCTTCCTGTTCCTGTTTTGGTTCAGATGCCTGAGATGATTGCTGCTGGTCGGCAGTCGATTGCGCTGTTTGTTTATAAAGGATATCTGCTATCCTGTGAGATGCCTGTTCCAGTTCCTGCATTAAAGATTTTATTTCGGATTCATTCTTCGATTCAACAGCTTTTCTAAGGGCAGATATTTTTTCATTGACAAGATTTTTTTCTTCGACAGGGATTTTATCGCCGTGCTCCTTAAGGGTTTTTTCAACACTGTATGCAAAGCCATCGGCACTGTTGCATAGATCCACCAGTTCCTTTTGTTTTCTATCCTGCTCGGCGAATTGTTCAGCATCTTTAATCATTTTGTCTATTTCTTCTTTTGATAATTTCTTCGAGGCCGTAATCCTTATTGATTGTTGCTTTGATGTCGCAAGATCTTTCGCAGTCACAGATAGAATTCCGTTTGAGTCAATATCGAAGGTCACTTCAATCTGTGGAACATTTCTTGGTGCCGGAGGAATTCCATCAAGATGAAATCTTCCAAGACTGGTATTATGACTCGCCATCGGCCGTTCTCCCTGCAACACATGAACCTCAACTGAAGTTTGATTATCTGCCGCAGTTGTAAATATCTGGCTTTTCTTTGTAGGAATTGTGGTATTTCTCTCGATTATTTTTGTAAACACTCCGCCAAGAGTTTCCACTCCGAGCGAAAGAGGAGTCACATCCAGCAAAAGTATATCTTTATCTTTTATGTCGCCGGCAAGTATTGCACCCTGTATTGCGGCACCAATTGAAACACACTCCATAGGATCCACGCCTCTTTCCGGCTTTTTGCCCATAAAATCCTCTATAAACTTCTGAACTATCGGCATTCTCGTGGGTCCGCCAACGAGAATAATTTTGTCAATCTGAGATGATGTAAGTTTTGCGTCTGAAAGCGCCTGTTCCATTGGTCCACGACATTTTTCCACGCGCCCCCTTACCAATTCCTCAAGTTGAGCCCTTCTGATCTTCATTGAGAGATGTTGCGGCCCTTTCTCATTCGCGGTGATAAAAGGCAGGCTAATCTCGGTCTCAAGCGTAGAAGAAAGTTCTATTTTTGCCTTTTCAGCCGCTTCCCGAATTCTTTGCATCGCCATTCTATCAGTTGTTAAATCTATTCCGGTCTGCATCTTGAAATCATTTACAATAAAGTTAATAAGATCCTGATCCATATCGGTTCCGCCAAGTTGGGTATCCCCGCTTGTGGAAAGAACCTTAAAAACGCCTCCGCCCATCATTTCCATTATTGTGACATCAAGGGTGCCAGCACCAAAATCGAAAAGCATAATTTTCAGCTCCTGGTTTAGCTTATCGAGGCCATAAGCAAACGCTGCGGCAGTGGGTTCATTAATCAATCTGACAACTTCGAGTCCGGCTATTGTTCCGGCATCTTTTGTTGCCTGTCTCTGGTTATCATTAAAATATGCGGGCACTGTTATCACGGCTTTTGTAATTGGATAACCCAGGTAATTTTCGGCATCCTTCTTAATTTTCTGAAGAATAAAAGCCGAGATCTGTTGCGGCGTGTATGTCTTACCATCAATTGTGTACTTAAAATCGGTGCCCATTTTCCTTTTTGCTGCAAAAATTGTCCGCTCAGGATTAACCGCTGCCTGCCGTCTCGCGGGCTCTCCAACAAGAATCTGTCCGTCTTTCGTAAAAGCCACATATGACGGAAAAGCCTTTCCACCAACTATTGTTGTGCCTTCTGCGCTGGGAATAACAACAATCTTGCCTGCCTCCATTATAGCGGCTGCTGAATTACTTGTTCCAAGATCTATTCCTATGATTTTTTCCATTTTATTTCTCCTATTGTTTTAATTTTCGTTAATTTTAGATGTGGAGACGCAAATAAAAGTTTCATAATCCTTTTCGCAAAGGCGCGATAATAGAGTTATTTATAGGCGGTGAGGGAATCGAACCCACGACCTCTTCCTTGTAAGGGAAGCGCTCTTGCCGACTGAGCTAACCGCCTTTTAAGCACTTATTATTTTAAACTTATAACAAAAACTTGACAAATAATCTGATATGCTGTATAAATTTTTGTATAAAAATTTTTTTCTCAATTAAGGAGGTTAGTAATGTTAGAAGAAATAAAGCAAGCCATCATCAGGGGAGACGCCAAAAAGGCGACCGAGCTTGTCACAAAAGCTTTATCAGAGAACATTGGAGTGGAAAATATTTTGAACGAAGGCCTTATTGCAGGAATGAATGTTGTAGGAGTCAAGTTCAAAAATAATGAATTTTATGTTCCTGAGGTTCTGATCGCTGCGAGAGCAATGAATCAAGCAATGGCTATTCTCCAGCCAGAAATAGCAAAAGCCGGCATTAAATCACAGGCAAAGGTTGCCATAGGCACAGTAAAAGGAGATCTCCACGATATCGGAAAAAATCTTGTTTCAATGATGTGGAAAGGCGCAGGGTTTGAAGTTATGGACCTCGGCATAGATGTGCCTGAGGAAAAATTCGTTGAAGCCGCAAAAAATGGCGCTCAATTGATAGGACTTTCCGCGCTTCTCACGACCACGATGCCAGCGATGAAGAATGTCATTGAAAAATTGAAATCAGAAGGCATCCGGGACAGTGTGAAAATAATAATCGGCGGAGCGCCTGTTACCCAGACCTACGCTGATGAAATAGGAGCTGATGGGTATGCGCCTGACGCTGGTTCTGCTGTTGATAAAGCAAAGGAATTGCTGAGCATTAAATAACTTTTGCAGGCTTATGGTCAGTGTCTCTGTTCTTAATTTTTTGCTGGGTCACGGCCGGATATTTGTCAGGTAGTTTCGTATGGGGCTACTGGATTGGCAGATATGTTTATGGCGTTGATATCAGAACAAAAGGAAGTGGAAATATTGGAGCAACCAATGTATTCCGGGTACTGGGACCAGTACCCGGAATTTTTACTTTCATACTGGATGTTTTAAAAGGCGTGTTTCCAATCCTTCTGATGAAGTATATCCATGGGACAAACCTGAATCAGTTAATCCTTATATCCACCGGTTTTGCCGCGATTCTTGGCAGCAAGTTTTCCATTTTTCTCAAAGGCAGAGGTGGAAAGGCAGTAAACTGCAGTTTTGGCGTAATACTTGCGATAATGCCGATTGAAGCGCTTATTTCCCTTTTATTATGGGCTCTGGTGTTTATCATCACAGGATATGTTTCTCTGGCATCAATGACGGCTGCGACTGGATTGCCGGTATTTTTATGGCTATTGCACAAAGACCCAGTTCTTATAATAACTGGAGTTTTTATCTGCGCGGTAATAATTATGGCTCATAAAGAAAACATTAAAAGGCTTACGCAGGGAAAAGAAAACAAATTTAATTTATGGAAAAAATAGGTGTTATCGGCGCTGGTGGCTGGGGTACAGCCATTTCAATACTGCTGGCTGAAAAATACTCTGTGACGCTGTGGGAAAAATTTCCAGATTATGCGGAAACTCTTGTGAAAACCAGAGAAAATTCTGAATTTCTTCCAGGATTTAAAATTCCCGAAACAGTATTTATAACCAGCGACATTCAGATGGCTGTTTCATCCGCTCACACGCTTATAATTGTGGTTCCGTCGCAATATTTCAGAAATACGGTACAATATCTAAAACCATTTTATCGAAAGCAAGATATACTTATAGCCACAAAGGGCCTCGAACCTGAAACAGGAATGAGAATGTCAGAAATATTGTACAATGAAATCGGTCGGTGCGAATCAGCAAATATTTCAGGACCAACCATTGCATCTGAGGTCGCTGCTGGAAAACCAACAGCTGCGGTAATCGCTTCCCATAACACAAATTTAGCAATGAAATTTCAACATATGTTTTCTTCGAAAATCATCAGGCTTTACACAACCAATGATGTCTGCGGGGTTGAAATATGCGGAGGTTATAAGAATGTTGTCGCTATAGGTGCAGGCATAATAGACGCACTTAATCTGGGAGATAACGCAAAAGCAGCCTTTATCACAAGAAGCATCGAAGAAATGAAGAACTTCGGTAAGGTTTTCGGCGCCAGGGAAAAAACTTTCTGGGGACTTGCAGGTATCGGCGATTTAATCACTACTTCGTTCAGTCCCAGAAGTAGAAATCATCGTTTCGGACAGGCAGTGGCTGCAAAAAAGAAAAATGAGTTTCTCGCGAGCACGAAAATGGTAATTGAGGGCATATCCGCGTCAAAAGCAATCATAAAAATTTCCGAAAAAAACAAAGTGGAAGTCCCGATTGCATCTACTATTTACAGAATAGTAAACCAGGATTCTGAACCTCTGGATGAGATTGAAAAACTAATGACAAGGCAACTTAAGAATGAGTGAAAATCCTCGTTATTACAGCATAAAGGAAGTTGCAAAAATAACTGGAATCGCGCCGCATATATTAAGATACTGGGAAACTCAATTTTCCTTTCTCAGGATTCAGCGCGACCATTCGGGAAGAAGGATCTATTCTGAAAAAGATATGGACAGGATTAAACACATTCAGAAACTTCTTTATGAAGATGGATATAAAATACATGGAGTAAAAAAGAAAATTCGTGGCGCTTACGACAAGGAAAAAAAGACCCAGCAAAGTTCTGCGGAATTTTTAAAAAAAATTCTTCGACTTTTGAAGGAGATTGAAAAATGTTTACCATAGGAATTCTTGCTTCCGGAAAAGGAAGCAATCTCGCCGCCATAATAAACCAGGTGAAATCAGGATTTTTGAAGGTTAAAATCGGCGCAGTGATAAGCGATAATCCCGGGGCTTTCGCTCTTGAGATTGCCCGGGCCAATGGCATAGACGCAAAATACATAGAACCCGGCGGATATCGCACAATTCTGGAACCGCAACAAGAGGAAAAGTATGTCAAATGCCTTAAAGAATATGATGTAGAACTTATCTGTCTCGCAGGATTTATGCGAATACTAAAAAAAACATTTTTCAACTCATTCAGAGGCAAAATTATCAATATACATCCATCGCTTTTGCCATCTTTCCCCGGTCTCGAAGCATGGAAACAGGCGATTGATTACGGTGCTAAATTTTCCGGTTGCACCGTGCATTTTGTCGACCAGGGCATTGACACGGGTCCTGTAATTCTTCAGGCAGTTGTACCTGTGATGGATGATGACACTCCTGAAACGCTCCACCAGAGAATACAGGAAAAAGAACACATAATATATCCACTCGCCATAAAACTTATTTCTGAACAAAAAATTAGAATTGAGGGAAGGAGGGTCATTATAGATGAAAATTGACATAAGACCAGCGGTAATGGGTGATGTTTATGAAATAAAAAATCTTATAAACAGTCAGGCAAAAAAGGGCAAAATGCTTCCGGTTTCATTAAATCAGATCTTTGAAAACCTCAGAAATTTCTGGGTAATATGCGACAATGGAAAAGTTATTGGTTGCGGCGCTCTTAAAATTGTATGGAGGAATCTTGGCGAAATCAGGTCTCTTGCGATTAGAAACACAAAGCAAAAAATGGGATATGGCACAAAACTCATCGAAATGCTTATTCTGGAAGCAAAAAAACTGGAAATCAAAAAAATATTCGTTCTCACTTATGCTCCTGATTTTTTTGAGAAATTCGGTTTTGTGCGGATCGAAAAAACGAAATTACCACATAAGATATGGTTTGACTGCATAAACTGTCCGAAATTTCCAAGATGCGACGAAGTGCCAATGATAAAAAACCTATGAAAAAAATTCTTGCTTTGTTATTTTTGCTATTTTTTTCCAATCTTTATGCTGATGTTGAAACGGCTAATTTCGGCATTGAAGATTTTTTTACCGGCGAGGAATTAAAGATGCAACATAATTTAAAAAACAATATTCTTTCCATTGGAAATAAATTGAATTTTAACGGAACATCAATGGAAGATGTTGTGCTGCTGGGAATCAATGTTAACTTCAGTGGTTCTTCAAAAAAAGATGTTTATATTGCCGGAGATTCCGTGTCTATCTCTGGAAAAATAAATGGCAATCTGAGAGTGATAGCAAGAAGTCTTGAAATGCGAAATCTGGCGGTTGGTGGAAATGTAAATATAATGGCCCCTGAAATATCAATTTTAGACGATGTCAAAGCAAACCATGCGGCAAAAATCTGGTCAAGGAACATTCAGATAGGAGGCGCCTACGATTCTCTCTATATAAGAACAAGAAACATAATCTTCAGTAAGAACATTGATATAAAAAACAAAGTTTTCGTTCAGAGCAAAGAAAAGCCAGCGATTCCTTTGAAGGTTTTGGAAAGATGCGATTTTACCTACCAACCCCCTGTTCCTCGGCCGGCACAGGTCTTCTTTTCGTCTAAATTTATCAAAATGTATTCTTTTCTGGGTTTGTGCTTTCCCTTTGTTCTGATGATTATTTTTACACCAAGAATTCTCAATGAAATAATAGATATCATAGAGAAAAAACCCGTGAGAATTTTCTTTACAGGAATATTATTGCTTATTGCTGTTCCATTGATTCTTGTTTTTCTGATGATCACTCTGGTTGGCGCGCCACTCGGACTGATTTTTTTGACTTTTTATGTTTCGCTTCTATATCTCTGCCGCGGATTTACCTGTATTGCCCTGGGAAGACTGATACTCTGGAAACTAAAAAGAGAAAAAATCAGGACAATTCTCGGCATATTTGTTGGCACAGGGATCTTTGTTCTTCTGACATCCATACCAAAAATCGGTTATTTGATTCAATTGCTGTTTTTAATTATTGGCTTCGGAGGAGTTGCATACGGAAGAGCAAGAATGTTCTTTAAGATGAGAAAAGAAAATCTTATTTAACAGGAGAAAAAATGAAAAAAATTGTGGTTGCCTATTCGGGCGGGCTTGATACATCTGTCATCATAAAATGGCTGCAAACAAAATACGGTGCAGAAATTATTGCCTTCACAGCAGACATCGGACAAAAAGAAAATCCATCGGCATTAGAAAAAAAAGCGATTGCGACAGGAGCGAAAAAATTCTATTTTAAGGACCTAAAACGCGAGTTTATCGATGATTATGTTTTTCCTTCTCTTAAAGGTTCCGCCCTCTATGAAGGTAAATATCCGCTTGCGACAGCACTTTCAAGGCCGCTGATCGCAAAAAACATGGTCGAGGTCGCAAAAAGAGAAAAAGCCGATGCGCTCGCGCATGGATGTACAGGAAAAGGCAATGACCAGGTAAGATTTGAACTCGCCTTCAAAAGTCTTGCTCCGGAAATGGAAATTATTGCGCCGGTGAGAGAATGGGAATTTAAATCCAGGGAAGAAGAAATAGAATATGCCAGAAAACATAAAATTCCGGTTGATGTTACGAAAAAGAAACCATACAGCATTGACTGGAATCTCTGGGGCATTTCCATAGAATGCGGATTGCTCGAAGACCCATGGCAACAACCACCGGAAGATGCTTATCAGCTTACCTGTTCACCATTAAAGGCGCCGACAACGCCCCAACACATCGATATAGAATTTTACAAGGGAATCCCCATAAAATTAAACGGGAAAAGTCTGCCAGATATTTCACTTATCTCTGAACTAAATGAAATCGGCGCAAAACATGGTGTCGGAAGAATTGATATGCTGGAAAACCGCCTAATAGGCATAAAATCAAGAGAAATCTACGAAGCGCCTGCCGCCGTAATTTTACACACCGCGCACGCGGAACTTGAAAAACTTGTTCTTGAAAGAGAACTGTATCATTTCAAAAACATTATAAGCCAGAAATATTCTGAACTCATCTATTATGGTTACTGGTTCAGTGATTTCAGAAAATGCATTGAAAGTTTCATTGACGAAACACAGAAACATGTAACTGGAACCGTAAGAATAAAACTTTATAAAGGCCAGTGCGTGGCTGTCGGCAGGAAATCTCCTTATTCTCTTTATCAGGAAGACCTTGCTACATATACCGACCGGGATATCTTTGACCATAAAGCCTCAAAAGGATTTATAGACATTTTTGGATTGCCGTTGATTCTCGAGGGTAAAAGAAACAGGAAAACAGGATGGACGAAAGACAAATAATAAAATGGCTCAAATCTCGCTGCAGATGTAAAAACAGACAGGTTAAACTTGGCATTGGAGACGACACAGCTGTTATCGATTATAACAGAAATTCTTATCTACTGCTTACAACAGATGTTGTGGTGGAAAATGTCCATTTTAAAATGCAGGAAGCCACATTCAGACAGATTGGACGCAAGGCGCTCGCGGTCAACATCAGTGACATAGCAGCAATGGGCGGCAATCCGCTGTGGGCGCTTGTTTCTCTTGGTATGGAGAAAAAAAAAGCCGACAATTACAGAGAAATTTATACGGGCATTCTGGAAATAGCGGAAATGTTTAACATTGATATCGTTGGGGGCAATTTATCCCGTTCAGAGACGCTTTTTGTCGATATCTTCTTAATCGGGATTGTGGAAAAGAAGAAACTGATCCTGCGCAACACGGCCAGACCCGGAGATATCATTTTTGTTACAGGAACCCTCGGCGGAGCCCAGAAAGGCAAACAATTTAGATTCATTCCGCGCGTCAGGGAGGCAAAAGAAATAATCAAGTCCATCAAACCCTCGGCAATGATCGATCTTTCTGATGGTCTGGCTTCTGACGCAAGAAAACTTGCGGAAGCGTCCGGCTGTGGATTTGAGATAGAGACATCAAAAATTCCTGTTTCAAGAGATGCCAGTGAAAAAAATAGGATTTCCTCTGCTCTCTACGACGGGGAAGATTATGAACTGCTGTTTACCGTTTCACCTGAATTTGTATCACTTGTTCCTGCAGATATCAAGGGTTTACCTGTTACAAATATTGGTAGAATAACAAGACAAAAAACCTTTTTGTTGAAATACCCCGATGGAAAAAAAGCTAAAATACGCGGAGAAAAATTCAAACACTTCTCCTGAAAAAAAATTACTCTGCTTCAAAACAAACTCTTCGAAATCAACAGAGATACTGGGAAGAAAACTGGCGCAATGGATAAAGAAGCATAAAGTTGTTTGCGTGATTTTTTCTGGCCCTTTTGGCTCTGGAAAAACAACAATGATTCGGGGTGTAATAAAAGGTTTAACCGGCATTAACAATATTACAAGCCCATCTTTTGCGATTGTTAACCAGTATTCAAAGGGGAAAACGACTGTTTACCATTTTGATTTTTACAGGATTACCAGCGCAATTGAACTTGAAAGTTTCGGTTTCTCAGAATATATTGATAGCGGACTTCTTTTGATTGAGTGGCCTGAAGTTGCTATGGAAAAAATACCAGCTAAATCGATAAAGGTTACTCTTGAATTTCTTGATTTGAAACGGAGAAAAATAACTATCGAACTGTTATAAAAAATGAAAAAACTTGTATTGAAAAGACTTTTGCAATTAATCCCCATGCTCATCGGAATGAGTTTTGTTTCCTTCATAATCATCCAGTCCTCGCCCGGAGATTATTTTGCCCAGATGAAAATGAATCCGGAAATATCCCCTGAAACAATCGAATCAATGAAGGTCAACTTTGGACTTGACAGACCGATTCTTGTCCAATATCTTCTCTGGTTGAAAAACATGTGCAAACTTGATTTTGGCGTTTCATTCGCGTATCACATCCCTGTTAGAACACTGATAAAATTTCGCCTGAAAAACACAATATGTCTGGCAATTTTTTCTTTGGTTATAAGCTGGGTCATAGCATTACCTCTGGCAGTGTTTGCAGGATACAGAGAAGGAACATTCATTGATAAAATTTTTTCTATGTTAGCCTATCTTTCCATATCTCTGCCATCATTTTTTGTCGCTTTGCTTTTTGTATATTTTATAAGCAAAACTAATCTATTGCCTCTTGGAGGGACAAGAAGCATTTTTGAAGTTGATGCGTCCTCATTTGCGCTTTTTAAGGACTATATGGAACATCTTTTAGTTCCGGGTCTTGTGCTGTGTCTGGTAAATGTAGGCGGGTTATTCAGGCTTATGAAGAACAATTTTATTGAAACATTCAATACACCATATGTCCTTGCTGCATGGGCAAGAGGAGTGCCCCGCAATTCAGTAATTTTCAAACATGCCCTGAGAAACGCATTGAATCCAATGTTCACAATCCTCGGAATGGAAATCGGAGGCATCCTTAATGGAGCCGCGCTAACAGAAATAATATGTGGCT
Organism: Candidatus Omnitrophota bacterium; assembly: GCA_023819255.1. Taxonomy (GTDB): domain Bacteria; phylum Ratteibacteria; class UBA8468; order B48-G9; family DTJG01; genus DTJG01. The sequence continues at coordinate 37,022 of JAMWBU010000004.1, read as the reverse complement.
GGCCTGGCATGGGCAGCCTTATACTTGAAGCAGTTCTTTCACACGATCTGTATCTTGTAATGGGTTCACTTGTAATAAGCGGTTTTCTGTTGATTGTTGGAAATCTCATAGGCGATATACTGATAGCGTTTTTTGATCCAAGGATAAGAATATCATGAGAAGGCTTTTACAAAGATTAAAAAATCATAGCAGACCGGCATACTTCAGTTTATGGTTTCTTCTGGTATTTTATTTCGTTTCATTTTTCGCTGATATACTCGCACCATATCATTTCGATCAGCAGTTCAGAAACAAGCCGTATCATCCCCCAACAAAAATCCATTTTTTCGACTCGGGTGGCAATTTTCACATAAGACCATTTGTATACAACACTGTAATTGACGATCCTGTTTTCAAAACATACAAACAGGATTACTCTAAAATATATCCATTAAAATTTTTTGTTTCGGGCAAAGAAAGAAGGATCTTCTTTTTTTTCAAAACGAAACGATATCTCTTCGGAGTTGATCAACCAGCCGGAATTTTTCTGTTTGGCACAGACAACTATGGAAGGGATATCTTTTCAAGATTGTTATACGGCGGCAGGATTTCTCTTTCAATCAGTTTGATAGGTGTATTTATTTCATTTTCTCTCGGCATGATCACAGGAGGGATTGCTGGATATTTTGGCGGAATTATTGATCAGATACTTATGAGACTGGTGGAAATTCTGATGGTTTTCCCTTCTTTTTATCTTATGCTTTCTCTCAGAGCAATGTTTCCTCTGAATCTTTCAAGCATCCAGGTTTATCTTCTGATTGTTATGATTCTCAGCCTGATTGGTTGGGCAGGACTTGCAAGAATCATAAGGGGCATGGTTCTTTCTATTAAAGAAGAAGACTATGTTCTTGCGGCAAGATCTCTCGGATTACCTCACTGGAAAATCTTATTGTTTCACATATTTCCGAACACCTTTTCTTATTCGATCACTGCAATTACAATTAGCGTACCCGGATACATCATCGGAGAAGCCGCGCTCAGTTTGCTCGGACTTGGAATACAGGAACCATATCCAAGCTGGGGTAATATTCTTTCTTCAACAATAGGAAATTTGAGAGTTCTTGGAGACGCGCCCTGGCTGCTTCTTGCAGGAATATTTATATTCGTTGTTTTGATAAATTTTAATCTTCTCGGAGACGCCCTGAGAAATGTGCTTGACCCAAAAAACTGGTGAAATGGAGCAAATACTTGAAGTCAAGAACCTTTCAGTATTAAGAGTTGAAAAGACAGAATCAATCTCGATTTTGAATGACATCAATTTTATGGTGAAAAAAGGGGAAATGTTCTGTCTGGTTGGCGAATCAGGTTCAGGAAAAACAACTCTCGCCCTCTCAATTATTAAACTTCTTCCAAAAAGTTTTAAAATAGCATCCGGCGAAATATTAATAAATGGGAAAAATATTCTTGAAATAAACGAGCAATCAATGAGAAATATAAGGGGAAAGGATATAAGCATCATTTTCCAGGATCCATCGGCGTATCTGGACCCTTTGTTCACAATTGGCTCCCATCTTCAGGAATCCTATCATGGAAAAAATGAAAATAAAAAGGAGCTGATTTCACTTGCATTGCAGGAAGTTGGGCTTGATTCAGAGGTACAAACAGTGTATCCGCATCAATTAAGTGGAGGTCAACAACAAAGAGTAATGATAGCAATGGCTCTCATAAACAAACCTTCAATTATCATTGCGGATGAACCAACCACTGCACTTGATGTCCTGACGACGCGACAGGTCATAGACCTTTTAAATGCCATAAGATTGAAACATAATCCGGCAATCTTTTTCATCACCCATGATCTGGAACTTGCAATGAAAACAGGCACACGCATAGGTATTATGTATCGCGGACATATCGTGGAAATATTCAAACCCGGCAGAGAAAAACCTTCCCATCCGTACGCGAATATTCTTCTCGGCACCATTGAAGGAAAAGACACCATATTGGAATTGAATTTCAAAAAAAATACGATGGATAGTAAACAAATGCAACAAAAATGTCCTTTTTTTGATATGTGCGTCGAAAAAGAAGCAAGGTGTAAAAAAACAATTCCTTTTGTGTGGTGCGACAGCGAAACCGGTATAAGATGTTTAAAAAATGGAAGAAATACTCAGGTGTGAAAAAATAAGCAAGGTTTTTGTGGTAAAGGACTTTCTGGGAATCAACAGGCGAAAAGTCACAGCTTTGAATAATGTATCAATCAGAGTAAACAAAGGAATTGATCTTGGTGTCGTGGGAGAATCTGGTTCTGGAAAAACAACGCTTGCGAAAGTATTGCTTTTACTTGTAAGGCCCGATTCAGGTTCAGTGTATTATAGAAATAACGATATAACAGGTCTTGGTGATTCAAAGCTTGTCTTTTTCAGAAATAAGGTGAGGATAATCTTTCAAAACCCGTACAAATCTCTAAATCCTCGTTCAACCATTGAAAAAACACTCAGAGAAGCCATACCTTCAAGAAGAGTCAATCCTGAAATGATTGAAACAGCGCTTACTCAAACAGGCCTGCCTTCTGATTATAAAAACAGATACCCGCATCAGATGAGCGGCGGAGAAAGGCAGAGGGTAGCCATAGCAAGGGCTATTGCCGGCAATCCAGAATGTGTAGTGGCTGACGAACCAACAGGCAATCTCGACGCCACAACAGAAGTTAACATTCTGAAACTTCTCGATGGATTAAGAAAAAATTTAGGGCTGACCTTTGTATTCATAACTCATAATCTGAAGATTGTGGTTGACTTCTGCGAAAGAATTGTTGTTATGTATCAAGGCAACATAGTTGAAGAAGGTTCTGTGGAACAGATATTAAAATCTCCACTTCATCCGTATACAAAGATTTTATGGAACCCTTCTTCTATAACATCCATAAGAGAAGAAAAATACAAAGATTTTGATGGTTGTGTTTTTCTCGCCAGATGTCCGTATAGAAAAAAAATATGTTTTGAACATCATCCTGTATTAAAAGAAAAAGAAAAGAAACACCTGGTGTCATGCTTTCTTTACGAGCAGGAAAAAATGGTTTAAAATTTATTTATTGAAAAAAGGAGCGAAAATGTCCACGCAAGTGCCTGAAAAAAGAAAAATAGAAAAACAACTGGTATTACCACTAAAACATGCGTTCAATATGAGTTTGAGAAGCATAAAAATAAGATTCGGCAGATCCATTATTGTTACCTCGTCTATTGTACTCGGCATCGCTTTTCTCATGTCTATATTGAGCAGTAATGCCTTTATAGCGGGCATAATACAAAAAGGACCGGAAAGTTTGAAGATTGCGTTGCAACAAAATCTTGATGAAATACGAACAAGACAGGCATGGCTGGTCTCTCTTTCACTGCTTGTCTGCGTTGTTGGAATCGTAAATGCAATGCTTATGGCGGTAACAGAAAGATCCCGCGAAATAGGCACAATGAAATGCCTTGGCGCGCTTGATAAATTTATTGTTGAACTTTTCCTTCTCGAATCTTCAATACAGGGACTTGCAGGATCAATCATAGGAGTATTTGTAGGAGCCCTGGCGACTCTTTTTATCTATCTTTTAAGATACAAGGGCCTTGTATGGAGCATATTCCCGGGGCAACTTATTATAAAATATTCAGTTTTCAGCATTCTGCTCGGGATAGTAATATCTGTAATCGGTGCAATATATCCTGCATATATTTCGGCAAAACTGGAACCAGCTGAAGCAATCCGCAGGGAAGTCTAAAAAGGAGACAAAAATGCCAAAAGAAGCGATTGTAAGGACGATAGGATTAAAAAAAACATTTCTTCTTGGAAAAATACCGCTGCACGTCTTGAAAGGAATTGATATCGAAATATACAGAGGCGAATATATATCAATAATGGGTCCGTCCGGAAGCGGAAAAACGACACTTTTTAACATGATAGGTGGCCTCGATAAACCCACTGAGGGAAAGGTCTACATAGATGAAGTGGACATCGCCCAGCTCGACGCGTATGAGCTTGCATGGTTAAGATGCAGAAAAATAGGATACATATTTCAGACATTTAATCTCATTCCAGTTATGACTGCCCTTGAAAATGTGATGCTTCCTATGATTTTCGGAGGTATGGAAAACGATGAAGCAATGAACAAAGCAAAGGAGCTTCTTGAAACAGTGGGTCTTGGAGAAAGGCTCCATCATAAGCCATTTGAACTTTCTGGAGGTCAACAGCAGAGGGTTGCCATCGCAAGAGCACTTGCTAATGATCCGGCTATCATTCTTGCTGACGAACCCACAGGAAATCTTGATCTAAAAACCGGAAAAGAAATCATACACCTGCTTAAGGAAATGAATAAAAATAAAGAGGTTAGCATCATTACCGCCACTCATGATCTTAAAATGCTCGATGTTTCTGACAGGGTCATATGGATCAGGGACGGCTTGATTGAAAGGATTGAAGATAGAGAAAACCTGCAGATCAAGGTTGGAGAAGTGGAAGGAGAAGAAGCGGGTTGAAAAAAAGAAATAATTTTACCTTTGGAATAATCGGGTGCGGAAACATAGGAATAGCAATTATCAAAGCCCTTACAGAATTTGCGGATATCTCCAGAGATAAAATTTGCGTAAGTGATATCGATAAATCAAAAACAAAAATTCTTAAAAAAAATTTCGGAATTGTTACAACCGACACAGATATACTTGTCAGAAGGTCCAGGTTTGTAATAATCGCTGTGAAGCCAAAGGATATAGCACAATTATGTTCCAGTATCTCCCCATATTTGAAAAAAAACTCAATTATCATCAGTGTCGCTGCTGGAATAACCATCGATTCCATCAGAAAAATGCTTGATAAGGATGTTTCTGCCATCAGATTTATGCCGAATCTCGCGATTGGTTATGGAAATGGACTTATTGCCTACTGCAGCAAGGGTGTTACATCGACGACAATTAAAAAAATTGTAAGGATTTTTTCAAAAGCGGCATACTGCTTTCCAGTGAAAGAAAAGGATATGTTTTTTATGACAGCGGTAGCGGGAAGCGCACCTGGTTTTCTCTTTTATCTTGCGGAATTGGTTTACAAAATTTTAAGAAAGAGAAGATTTTCTGATAATATCTCGGTGAAGATTGTTTCGCATCTTTTTCAGGGCGCGGGAATAATGCTTGCAAAAGCAGAAGAAAACCCTGCTCTGCTGAAAGAAAAAGTATGTTCTCCTGGAGGAACAACTCTTGCGGGATTATCAAAACTCACAGAAGGAAATCTTGAAAAAACAATCAGTGCCGCCTTTGAATCAGCAGAAAAAAAAGCAATAGAGCTTTCTAAACTAAGATAGCAAACTGGAGGAGAAAGATGTGCGAACTTGAAAAAATTAAAGAGACCGTTAAATTTTTGGAATCCATAACCGATATGAGGCCTGAAATTGGCATTATTCTTGGAACAGGTCTTGGAAAATTTGCTGATAGAATAGATACGGAAAAGATAGTGCCCTATAGTTCAATCCCTAATTTTCCTGTCTCAACCGTCCAGGGACACGCGGGAAACCTTATTTTTGGAAAAATTGCCGGAAAAAACGTTGTTGCTTTTCAGGGCAGATTTCATCTGTATGAAGGTTATTCAGCAACGGAAATAGCACTTCCTATAAGGGTTTTGAAATTTCTTGGTACAAAGATTTTGATTGAATCAAACGCAGCAGGCGGGTTGAACCCAATGTTCAAAACAGGCGATATTGTAATCATTGTAGACCATATTAATCTTACCGGACATAATCCTCTAATTGGAAAAAATTATGAGGAAATCGGAGTAAGATTTCCAGATATGTCACAACCATATGATCAGAAACTCATAGAACTTGCAGAAACGATAGCGCTTGAAAAAAAGATACCTGTTAAGAAAGGGGTGCTGGTTGGACTGACCGGACCAAATCTTGAAACAAAAGCAGAATACAGATTTCTAAGATCCATAGGCGCTGATATGGTTTGTATGTCAACAGTGGCCGAAGTAATAGCAGCTGTTCATTCTGGATTGCAAGTCTTTGGCGCATCGGTCATCAGCGATATGTGTCTCCCTGACGCTCTGAAGGTTGCCACATTTGAAGAAATTTTGGCTGCTGCTTCTGCCGCAGAACCTTTTTTGACGGATATTGTAGAAAATATTATAATAAGTTATCAAAAAAGGACCATATAAAATATGAAAGAGAAATCATTATCTCGTATTGAAAAAGAGAGAGAACCTGCAAGCGAGAAGAAAAACATAAAATGCAGGGTTTGCTTCATTGTGGATGGATACAAGCAAAACGAAAAAAAATGTAAGCACTGCGGATCACGTCTTTTTGACATAGATAGCTATTAGGAAGGGGGTGACAGTACCTAAGTGGAAAAACAACACGAACATTTTGAAAAACTGTTCAAACAGTTTAAACGCGAGGTTGAAAAAGAAGGTATTATCAGGGAAATTAAGAAACGGGAATTTTATGAAAAACCCAGCCAGTTAAGAAGACGCAAAAAAATAAGAAAATATCGACCTCAGTCAGTATAAGGCAAATGCGACATAAAAAATTCATATCAGTCAATTTGAATCCTTGTCTGGATGTAAACTACTATGCAGAAGAAATAAAGTTCGACGATGTTGTGCGCATTAAGAAGAAAAAAATAGAAGCTGGAGGAAAAGGATTTAATGTCGCAAGGTTTCTGATTCAATATGGCGAAAATATTAAAACAATTGGCATTGCTGGCGGTTTAAATGGAATCAGATTCAAAAAACTCCTGACTGAAAGCAGGATTTCCACTGAATATCTTCTTGATATTTCTGCCGAAACAAGAGAAAGCCACAATTTTTTTTTGAAAACGGCACAGTATTAAGATTTAATGAACCAGGCCCATTAATAACAGAAAATTTTGCAAAAAAAATCCTGAAATTCATTGTTGATAGAGATTTCGACAAAATTAGCTGGATTTTTTTTTGTGGAAGCCTGCCACCAGGCATACCAGCGAATTTCTACAATCAGGCGATACATAAGATTCGCGAAAAAAATACCACGGCTATGATCAGCGTTGACTCAGATGGTTTTTTCTTGAAATCCGCAGTATCTGCAGGTCCAGACCTTATAAAACCAAACATCAGAGAACTTGAACGACTCATATCCAGAAAAATTGAAAACCTTGCGCAACTCAGAAAAGCAGCAGAAAAACTACTTAATTCAGGAATATCTTTTGTGCTTGTGACAATGGGCGATAAAGGAGCGGCGGGCTTTTCCAGAGAAGGTTTTTTTTATACCAGAGGCCCTGAAATTAAAAAAGCCGGTTCTGTTGGTTGCGGCGATGTGTTTCTTGCCGGGTTTGTTCTGTCTTATTCAAGAACAGGGAAATTTAGGGAATCTCTGAAATTTGCCGCAGCCTGCGGAACGGCAAAAGCCGCAAAACCATTCACTGATATTCCACAACCTTATGAAGTAGAAAAAATTCTCAAAAGGACTTTCGTTGCGGATTTTGACGATCTGGACGAAAAAACAGAAATATCAAACCTCCAGCGATTGCCTGTGCGAGAATCAGCATAAGATTTATAAGAGACATTGCTATGGCGGCATCCTTTCCAAGGTAAGGATTAAAGAAAAAAAGATATCCGTATTCCCTGATCCCAAGTCCGCCCAGAGATGGCACAATAGAGCTAAGCCAGATAATCGGAATGAAAATGAAAAACAACTGAAATGGAATAGATGTGCCAGACACAGGCGAAACAAGTTCTGCAGCGAGATACTGGACATATATTGAAAGGATTTGAACGAAAATGCTGGTGCATATCGCGTTAATTAGAACGCGACTGTTAATGCCATAATCCCTGAGATGATTATAAAAAATCTTCAACTTCTGCCTCAATCTGTAAGGAAAAATCCTGCCCGTGAGAACAGCAAGTCTGTCCCAGAAAATCAGCAGCCATATTGAAAGTACAACAATAAGCAGCAACGCAAGAGTGATCTTTAACTTCGCTGGAAGATTTTTTTCGTATGAAAGAAGGCTGATTATCGCCATCGCGATAATCGTTGAAGACCCTATGAAGCGATCAAAAATTACAGATGTTCCCAGTCTTAATTTTTCCTGATGATTACGCGTTATATATAAAATTTTGACAGCATCACCGCCGGTGCCGGTTGGCAAGAGTATATTAAAGTACAAACCTATTAAAGATAATTTCCAGACATTGAAAAAAGAAATTTTTTCTTTAAATTCATCAAGAATGAAATACCACCTCAGAGCTATAAAAAAAGTAATCGCGTAATTCACCGTAAACATCCATATAAGAGCGGGAATAGACACATTTTTGAAAATTCCTCCCAATTCAAAAAAATTTATTTTTCTCAGTACGAGAAAAATGAAGAAGATACTGACACAGGATTTCAGAGCAATTCCAGATATTCTTTTCATCTCACTATTTTTCTATGTCTTTTCGGGAAACGCCTTCTTTCATTATCCTGTCAAGAAGTCCGTTGATAAATTTTCCTGAATCCGGGCTGCTATAAATCTTTGAAATTTCAATTGCTTCATCGATTGCAACAATATCAGGCACCTCGGAGACGAAAAACATTTCATAAACAGCAATTCTCAAAATATTGCGGTCCACATAACTCATTCTTGAAATATCCCAGTTTGCGCTGTATTTCGCGAGCAAACCGTCGATAAAAGAAAGGTTCTTTACAACTCCGCAAACAATCGATTCGACCCTGAAATAAATATCTCCGTCAATATTCTTTTCCTTCAACACTTTTGTAGCGTGTTTTTCAGACAGAAGGTTATGAATATCAAGCTGATAACATATTTCAAGAGCGATCACCCTGGCTTTTCGAGCTATCTTTTTCATTTCAACTTTTCATTCACATCAGCCATTTCAATCGCAGAAAGAGCCGCGCTCCAGCCTTTGTTACCCATTTTTGTTCCCGCTCTTTCAGTTGCCTGCTCAATGCTGTCTGCAATAATAATTCCAGAGGTGATCGGAACTATTCCCTCGCTATTAATCTGGCCAAGCGTTCTCGTTACCTGACCTGCGACATATTCAAAATGCATGGTCGCTCCGCGTATAACAACGCCAAGACATATCAAAGCGTTATATCTGCCTGAAGCCGCCATTTTTCTTGCCGCGAATCCTATCTCAAAAGCGCCTGGAACCCACACAACATCAATGTCTTTATCTGAAGCTCCATGCCTTGTGAGACAGTCGATAGCTCCCTGGAGAAGATTCCTGGTCAAGAATTCGTTAAACCTGCTTACCACAATTCCAAAAATCTTTCCTTCAGCCGACAGATTCCCCTCAAAAACTTTCATTTTTCCCCCTTTTTAAAATTAACCTTTAGCAGATGTCTTAACTTTTTCTTTTTTGTTTCCAGATACTTCAGTGAATGCGGATTTGGAGCGATTTCAATGGGCACTCTCTCAACAATATCAATGCCATAGCCCTCAAGGCCAACTATTTTTCTGGGATTATTGGTAAGAAGGCGAATACTGGTCAATCCTAAATCCAGAAGAATCTGGGCTCCTATTCCATAGTCCCTGAGATCATCAGGATAACCAAGATATAAGTTGGCTTCAACGGTATCGAGATTCTTTTCTGATTGAAGTTTATACGCGCGAAGCTTATCTTCAAGCCCTATTCCCCTTCCTTCCTGCGGCAGGTAAATTAAAGCCCCTCCATCTTTTGCAATCATTGAAAGCGCTGTATGAAGCTGCTCTCCACAATCACATCTGAATGAATGAAAAATATCGCCTGTGAGACACTGTGAATGAACCCTCACAAGCGGGATCTTTTTACTGTCAGAAACCTTTTTCACCAGAGCAAGATGATTATTATTTTCAATCTTATCTCTATAAAGAAGCAGATCAAATGTGCCAGATCTGGTAGGAAGCTCTACAGACAATATTCGTTCAACCAGTTTTTCTCTGGTCCTTCTGTATTTTATCAGATCCGCTATTGTAACGATCTTCAATCCGTGTTTCTTCGCCATGCTGATGAGTTCAGGCATTCTTGCCATCGAACCATCGTCAGCCATTATCTCGCATATTACTCCAGCTGGATAATGACCGGCCAATTTCGCAAGGTCAACCGCGGCTTCAGTATGCCCTGCACGCACCAGCACTCCACCGTCTCTTGATTTGATAGGAAATATATGTCCTGGTCGGGCAAGATCCTGGGGCTTTGAGTCAGGCGATATTAAAACCTTTATTGTCCTGGCTCTGTCAAAAGCGGATATTCCTGTTGTAACCCCATTTTTTGCATCCACGGAAACAGTAAAATTTGTGTGATGCAACGCTGTATTGTCCTCAACCATAGGAGAAAGATTCAATTGCTTTATCCTTTCTTCGGGTAAAGCCACACAAATCAATCCCCTGGCATGCTTTGTCATAAAATTTATAACAGCAGGCGTAACCTTCTCTGCAGAACAAACGAGATCTCCCTCGTTTTCTCTCTTTGCGTCGTCAACCACAATAATAAACTTACCTTTTTTAAGATCCCTGATCGCATCCTCTACACTGCTGATTTCAAAAGATTGATTCCTTGCTGACCTTTCCATATGTTCTCCGCGCATTGCATTCTGTGCCAGTTGCGATTTTTGCCAGCATATCAACTTCAATATTGATCTGGTCTCCGGTTTTCTTGTTTTTCATCGTCGTATTGTCTATCGTATATGGAATAAGCCATATGGCAATATTCTCGCCTGTTAAGTCAGCAACAGTTAAAGAAATTCCGTCTATACCCACAGAACCTTTCTTTATAAAATAGCAGGAATATTCAATCGGTATCCTCACCAGGATTATTGAATTATTTCCCTGATTCTTTCTTGAAATTATCGTTGTCTTAAAATCTATATGTCCTGAAAGCAAATGTCCGCCGATTCTCGTTCCATATTTCAAAGCCCTTTCAAGATTTACATAAGCCTGGTTCCTGACATTTCCGAGAGTCGTCGTCTTCAATGTTTCCGGTGAAAGATCTGTATAGAAAACTGGTCTTTTTATGGTTTTAACCGTAAGGCATACACCATCCACGCTGATGCTATCCCCGACGGATAAATCGTCAAAAACCTTTTTTGCCTTTATCCCGAGCAAAACTGAATTTCCTTTTTTTCTTACATCAACAACAGTCCCTATTTCTTCAATTATCCCGGCGAACATTTCTGAAAACCATTAATACATCGTTTTTAATCCTTATCACTTCTTCCAGATGAATCTCTGATTGAGATTCCAGTGGAATTATCTTTCCTTCAAAAGGCGGATATATGGCAGGTCCTCCAATAATCTTGCCGCCCACAAATAAATAAATATTGTCAAAAAGTCCATAATTGTAAAATGATGTCAATATCTTTGTCCCTCCCTGAACAAACAATTTGCCAATTCCTTTTGAATATAGATGAAAAATGACAGCCCTGATATCAAGCAATCCGTTTGATTCTCTTTCCACTTCCACTATCTCAACATTTTCAGGAAATTTTTTCTTACTTTCAACAACACCGTTTGCAACAAAAATGACAACATTTGCGTTCGCATTCGAAAAAACATTTGCATCAGGGGCTATCTTCAATGTGCTGTCAAGAATTATCTTGTAAAATCTCTTCCTTTTTGCCAGACGCTTTTTTATTTGACCGGGAACGTTGAAATCAAGCACGGGATTGTCTTTTAAGATAGTCCCGCTTCCCGTAAGAATTGCGTCATACTCAAATCGCAGTTGTTTTTGAAATTCTCTCGCTTGACATGTTGTAATCCACTTTGACATGCCAGATGCGTCAGCGATTTTGCCATCAACACTCATCGCCCATTTTAAACTTATAAATGGTCTCTTTTTTTCCACAAATGTAAAATAAAAAGCATTTAATCTTCGAGCTTCTGATTCAAGCAGCCCGTATCTAACCTCAACACCATTATTTTTCAAAATCTCCACACTTTTCCCGTTGACTTCGGGATTAGGGTCTAAGGTACAGAATACAACCTTTTTTACACCAGAATTGATGATTAAATCAGTACACGGGGGTGTTTTTCCATAATGGCAACAGGGCTCAAGATTAACATACAATGTTGAGTTTCTTGCCCCTGCACCTGCCATTTTAATTGCTTCGACTTCTGCGTGAGGAAGGCCAAAAGCCCTGTGCCAGCCATATCCAGCAATATGATTGCCCTTCACCACAACAGCGCCGACCATTGGATTTGGGCTGACAAGACCTGAACCATTTTTCGCAAGGGCAAGGCATTTATTTAGAAAAATAATATCTCTGGACTGTTTCATCTCATTTCCTGACCACCTGTCACATTGATTGCCTGACCGGTCATATATTCGGCCCGGTCGCTCGCAAGAAAAACCGCCACATTTATAACATCCTTGTAAGTGCACGGCCTTCCAAGAGGAACCTGCTCAACATATTTTCTTTTTACTTCTTCAATGGAAATACCCCACTTTTTTGAATACTGCTGGAACAAACTTTTCTGCCATAACGGACTTTCAAAAAGATTACCCGGACATATTGCGTTTACCCTGATTCCAAAAGGCGCAAGATCCAGAGCCATACTCTGAGTAAGTCCTATCCCACCGAATTTGCTTGCCGCATATGCGCTGTTCCAGTAACTCCCTTTTTTCCCTGATTTGGAGTTTATCTGGATAATAACTCCTTTTCTTTTCTTTTTCATCAATCTTGCCGCGTACTTTGCGCATATAAAATATCCTGTGAGATTGACTTCTATGATCTTTCTCCACCGGTCTTCAGGAAACTCAGTAATTTCATAAGAATAAAGTATTCCTGCATTTGCTATTAAAATGTCTATTCCTCCAAATTCAGATTCAATCAATTCCATTTCTTTGCTCACCTGTTTTTCATCAGTTATATCAACCTTTGCTTTTTTCCCGAGTCTTTTCATGGTTTCAAGTTTCCCTGCGGTCTTATTAAGATTTTCTTCATCAATATCCCAGGGGCAAACAATCGCGCCCTCCTGCGCAAATCCATAACTCAAAGCTTCTCCAAGCCCCCGTCCGGCGCCGGTGACAATCGTAATCATACCTTTTAGCATTTGTTTCATGCTTCACTCCTGTATCTTTAAAACCACCTTCAAAACGCTTCCACCTTTCACCATTCTTATTCCTCTATCAATATCTTTTAATGGAATAACTTCTGTAATAAATCTGGAAGGATCGATCTTTCTTGAAGATATGAGGTCAACGGCTTTCTGGTAATCAACCCTGTTTGAAGCAAACGCTCCAAAAACGCTTATTTCATAATAATGGATGAGATTGCTGTCAATACTGATCACAGAATCGTCTTTTGGCAATCCTCCAAAAAAACTTATTCTGCTTCGAGGCGCCGCTATCTGGAAAGCTTCAACCTGCGCCTGCTTTGCAGGACACGCCGTAATTATAACATCAGCGCCAAAACCATCTGTGATCTTTTTAATCTTGGCAACAGTGTTTTCTTTCAAAGGATTTATCAGTATTAAATCAGAAAATAGTGAAGCAAATTTTTCAAGCCGCTCATATGCGGGATCCACCATTACGATTTTTTCTGCTCCAGATGCTCGCGCAAGTATGGCATGCATAAAACCTATTGGCCCACCTCCATAGATGACAACAGAATCGCCTGGTTGTATTGCGAGATAGTTCTGGGCATTTATCACGCAGGACAATGGCTCTATAAGAGAACCCTCAAGGAGAGAAATGTTATCAGGAAGAACAACCCATGCTTTTTGCTCAACAGCTGCCTCTGGAATAATCATATATTCGGCAAAACCTCCAGGATAAAAATAACCCAGGGCTTTTGTGTCAGGACATAGATTGTACAGACCCTTACTGCAAAGCCTGCAGTATCCGCAACCAATGGAAGTTACAGGTGTTATTCTGTCTCCTTTTTTTAATAGTCCTTTAACATTCTTCCCTGCTTCAACCACTTCACCGGTTATTTCATGACCGATAATCGCGGGCGGAATAACCTTATTATGGCCATGGAAAAAAGTTCTAACATCTGTGCCGCATATTGCGCAATACTCAACTTTTATCAGAATCTCATCGTCTCCGCAAACAGGATTTTTCCACTCCATAACCTGTATTTTTTCCGGACCCTGAAAAATTGCTGCTTTCAAAATTCCTCCTTTTCTGATATCATTTTTATTGACCGGTAATATTTTACTTCAGTTTACAACTTTTGTGAAAACTTCTTTTTTGCGAAAATAAGAAATTCTTAATATGAAGAAGGTTTTTTTGAGAAAAATCATAGTTTTAATCTTTTTTCTGCAATATTTGTCTCACGCCGCAGAAATGTCGGCATACTTTTCTCCATCCGATAAAATTGACCGGATAATCATTAAAAAATTGCAGGAAGCAAAAAAATCCGTCTATATCGCAAGTTATACCTTCAATTGGAAACAGGGCTATGATATTCTTGAAAATCTTGCAAAAAAAGGAATAGAAGTAAAAATCCTGACCAATTTCCAGCCCTATCAAAATTTCAGCATCGCCAGAAACTTGCAGATAAAAAGATGGGATAAAAAATCCTGCGCGCTTCATTCAAAATTTATAGTGATAGACGAAAAATATACCTTTGTCGGTTCAGCCAATTTCACTGAATCTTCAATGTGGTGGGATTCAAATAACATTCTTTTTATTAATGACGAAACTATCGGTAAATTTTTTGCTGAAAATTTTTTCTCTCTATGGTCGAGATCTATTATTTCAAAAGGACAATTGTTAATAAATGATTTCATAGAAATTTATTTCTCTCCTGTCTCTGACTGCGCCTTGATAGTAAAAAATGAAATAAAAAAAGCGAAAGAATCTCTAAAATTCGCAATGTTTGTTTTTACTTCTGACGCGATAGGCGAAGAAATCTGCAGGACAGGAATAGAAGGAATAAAGGTTTATGGAATCTTTGAGGGCTCGCAAAATCCTTCCTCGAACGAATATTCTTTTATGAAAAAAATCCATTTTCTAAAAGTAAAAAAGGACTGCTTTGTTAATAACATACATGACAAATTTTTGATTATCGATCGCAATACTGTTCTTACCGGTTCATTTAATTACACTGAAACCGCAAGAAAAAATATTGAGACATTGATTGTTATAAAACAGCCTGACATTGTTTCTCGTTTCCTGAAGAGATGGAGGTATCTCTGGATATGGTATTAACTTTTGCTGTAGACGCGTATGAAATTTTCTATTGATCTGTCGTAAGTTTTTTCTGCGTCTGGAGGAAAAAAGCATCCCGGAATTTCGCCATTTTTCCTGTGATAGCTTACACATTCACAGCACATGCCCCGCTTGCCGCAGGAAATGTATGTGCACGAACAATTCTTAATATTAACATCCCGATTTACGCATTTCATTTCTGCCTCCCGGAATAATTGTCTGCGGATCAAACTTTCAACAATTTTCTAATTAAATCCTTCACTGTCTCAACATCCAGACCGTGCTCTGCATAGAGTTCGTCGGGTGTGCCAGAGCTTCCATATTTTCTTATGCCGAGCCTGTAAAACTTAACAATCTTTTGCTTTTCGGCAATATAAGAAGCAATGGTCATCCCAAGTCCTGAATCAGCAATATGGTCTTCATAGGAAATCACAAGCCCTGTTTTAATTCCCATATTCAACGCATTTTCATCTATCGCCACAGGGCAGCTGTAATTGACAACACCAATTTCTATACCCTGCTGCTTCAACTGGTCAGAAATTGCGATTGCCCTTGGCACAAGTGCTCCCATAGTGTAAATAAAACCATTTTTGCCGTCTCTTAAAATGTCAGCCCGTCCGTATTCAAACTCGTAATCAGACGCGAAAAATGGCCTTCCATCAATAGTGGTAATAATAGGTGCGTTCGATCTACCCATGCCAACAAAATAATTTCCTGGTTGCGACGCAACATATCTTATCACTCTGTCTGTCTGGTTTGGATCGGCGGGTATAATAAGGCGCATACCAAAAATATTTCTGAACAGCCCAATGTAATCTATACATTGATGCGTTTTCCCATCCTCTCCCACATCAAGACCGAGATGTGTGCATATAACCTTCAGGTTTGTGTAGTTCTGGTCATTCAAGCGATGTTGATTGTATGTCTCGTCAACCCCGAATACTCCAAAATCAGCAAAAAAACTCACAGCGCCGCCAGACGAAGAAGCGCCTGACACTGTTGCGGCATGGTGTTCCTGGACACCGCACTGAAAAAATCTATCCGGAAATTCCCTGGCAAATATATCGGTCTTTACTGAGCTTGCAAGATCACAATCAAAAACAAGGATTGGATTTTCTTTGTTATCTTTATTGGCTATTCCAAGATCCAGAAGCGCGTTTCCAAATGCGGTACGATTATCAATTTTCGTTCCTGGTTCATAGGTGCGGCTTTTCCCTTTGTTTATTGAAACTTTTATTTCAAAACTCCTTCCGGGAAATGTGTAATTCTTTTTCTTTCTCAACTCTTTGTATTTTTCAAGATCACTTTCAAAACCAAGTTCCTTGATCGCTTTAATGTAGTCCTCTTCACCGAGCGTCTTTCCATGATATGCGCATTTCCCTTCCATAAAAGAAACGCCTTTGCCAATAACCGTGTTTGCGATTATACAAACTGGTTTATCAATTTCAAGGCTTTTCTTTATAGTTGAATAAAGCCGGGCTATATCATGTCCATCTGTTTCCATTACTTCCCATCCATCGGCAAGATAATTCTCCTTGATGTTTGACGGCATGATATCAAAAATGCATCCGCTTATCTGTATCCTGTTATAATCAATGATTACCCTGAGATTATTCAGATTATATTTCATTGCAAAACGCCGCGCTTCACCAACCTGTCCCTTAGTTTGCTCACCATCGCTCATCAAAACAAAAGTGTAGCTTTCACGATTTTTTATTCTGTCAAAAAGCGCGTATCCGCAACCTGCGGAAAGTCCCTGGCCCAGATTACCGGTGCCCCAGTCAATTCCAGGGACTTTTCTCACGATATGCCCTTCAAAAATGCTTCCAGCCTGTCTGAATGAAGCAATCGCTGTGTCAGGATCAAAAAACCCCAATCTTCCCAAAACAGCGTATACTCCTGGAGAAGTATGACCAAAACTTATAACAATCTTATCTCTTTCAGGATCATCCACTTTTTCAGGACTTATTGCGGCAAAATGAAAGATAACATTATATATCTCCATGGCGGACATTGAACCGCCCGGATGACCGGATTTTGAAAGTGTTGTCATCGTAAGAACATCTCTTCTACAAAGATTGCTGAATTCCTTCAATGTTTTAATTTCATCAACGGGCAAAGTATCATAAGGAAATCTTTTCTTCATCCTGGCTCCTTTTTTTATGATAAAAGTGTAATGTGCCTGTTTAAATGTTCTTCAACAAATTGAGTGTAAAGTTCAAGGTTTTTTTCAATTACAGAGAAAAAACTGTTCTTCAATTGCGGACTCTCGACTCCTGTAATGCTTCCATAACTGATATGAATCAGCTGCCTTATATTGCTGTCAGAAAACATGCTTTCAATATCTTCTCTTTGCATTTTTTCAATGTTTATCCTTGAAATATCAGCAGAAATTTCATAGGAAGCAGAATTTTTTTCAAAATTTTTGAGCGCTACAGCCATACATTCAATAAACAGGTTCCTGTCAACCGCGGCAATTGTCTTCATCGCCTGAATCCATGATGTTCCTGATGTTTTCACATGAAACATATCTGCGACAATATTCCTGAATTCTCTGTATACTGCGAACTTATCGCTTCCAGAATGCAGGGAAATTTTATACGGTCCAAAATAATTTCTTATGTTGTTATGAACTATCAGATCCCCTGTAAAATTTTTAATATCTCCCCTGTAGTCAATTCCCTTTTCAAATTTTCCCGGAAAACGCAATGCCAGACTCTGAAAACTGATTTTTCTCCTTATAAGTTCCATCGCAACAAACACATGAGCAAAAGGGCTTGTTGGAATTTTTGTTTCATCGACAGAGACCTCAAAATCAAAATCTTTTCTTTTATCTGAAATAAATAAATAACACTGCTGAACAAAATCAAGAGCGTCTCCATATGTGGAAACAAGGTCAATAATAATATCATCTGTAAAAACAAAAGAAAATCCCTTGATCGAAATTTTCTTTCCAGAATATTGTTTGAGATAAAATCCATATTTATGGCTTTCTCCGGCAAATTGTTTTTCTAAAATCTTAATCTTATCCGACGGGTCAATGGTGAAGAAGGTATATCCTGCGGAAATTGCCTCCTGCAGGGTTTCAAAACTCTTTGCGTGGTCAGCGTCTGCGCCGAAAGGATCCGACCATCCTTCAGCAAAACACCAGAATACCACATCATCAAGAACCTGCTGAAAACTTCTGCCTGTCCTTTCAAGTTCTCTTGCCGATTGTTGCGCAAAAATCGGGAAAAAATTGCTTTTTCTGGCAGCACGAATATGACCTGCTGTAGCGTATCCTGTTCTATCTCCAAAACCAAAAGAATTCTTGCAACCCGAGCACGCGGGCTTAAGAAAAGGAAAACTTTTCTTCAGTATCTCAGGGGCTTTTTCTCTTTCAAAAAAACTGAAAGAATCTTTGCCAGTAACAAGATAGAACCTGCTTTCTCTTTCGGCTACAAAGTAATACTTATCGCCATGTCTTCTAATAGAACTATTAAAAACTTTGAATTCAGGATATCGCTTTCTGAATGACTCGTTCATTTGTGTATCCTGTAAAGTTCATCAATATCCGGAACATCTCCATTTTCCAATCTAAAAAGAACTTCTCCTGCATCTCTCACAACAAGAGTGTCTGGTTTTCTGATAAACTCATTGATATCAATCGCGCCAGGATTGATATATCCAAGATTAATTTTTTCGCACATTTGTTTTGTTATGCCTGTGGCAAGGCAGACACTTATTCTTGGATTCTCTTTACCATTTATGAAAGTTCCTATTCCTTTAACATGGGTTGAATGAGCAAGAATCCCGCCGGGAAAATCCTTGAATTTTTCCCATTGTTTCACAAAATAGTCGCGCGTATGATATCCCACCTGTTCAATATATTTCCCATGAGTGTATGAAACCTCGGTTATATGGGGTGCATAAATGATCAAGGTTCCACCATCAGCAACAACAGGCTCTAATTTATACATGCACTTCCCGGCTGTCCAGATGTCATCGTACATTAAAGGAGCCATGGATAAAACAGTTTTATAACTATTTTTAACATATTTGATATTAAGTTGAGCCGACAGATCCGCAGCCTGAGACCACGCCTGATTATCACCCACATATAACCCATAAACATTCTTGTCCTTCACAACATAGCATATTTGCGTTATTGGCGTCTTAATAAAGGAAACCGCTTTATTTATCGCGTCTCTGACAGGTGTATCCTTTGTGCCATTTATTTTTGGATTGGTAATCAAAGCACCGAGCCAGTGAAACTTGTGAAGAAAATGCGGGCCGGAAACCCCTGGAAAAATATACTTATAGCCGCCAGAAAAACCAACAACTTCGTGCGGAAAAACAGGACCTGCAAGTATTATCTGATCATAATCAAGTATGTTTCGATTAACCGTTACAGGAATATCTTCGTCAAGCAATCCCTTTGTAATTTCATAAATTTCTTTTGAGGTTATCGTGCCAATTTCTGTGATGATATAAGAATCGTCCCAGCAGTGTTGATAGACAGCGGTTTCCGGATACTTGCTCTGCAAGTCAGCACAACTTATTCCAAGAAGTTTTTCAAGTTGATTTTCACCTATGGCTGGGTGCGTGCCAAGCGCTATCATAAAATCAATCTTGCTTGCCCTGCCATAAAGTGAATCGAGTATTGTTCTGAAAAGAAGTCCTGTGGGACCCGAGCGCGTTCCATCAGGAATAATCGTCAAAATTTTTTGCTTTTCGAAAAATTTCAAGGCAAGCGCTTCATTCAACAATGATGAAAATTCTGTATTCGACAGGGAACTATCCACGCGCCATTTTTCTTTTATAATCATAGCAGCAATAATCTCCCTGAAGGGTTAAATCTCTTATATAAAGATTTTCTAAGTTCCTGTTTTTCCCGGTATGAAACTGAGTGGTCATATTCTGGATTTTCCCACGCCGGAGAAGAATTTAAAATTTTTAAAAATTCTTCAAGAAAAAATTTCTGCTTTTCAGCCGTGTATTTGCCGCCCAGAAAAAGTTCAAAAGCATCAGGCATCTTTTTCCACGCATTTTCTTCTTTTCCGGGAACCACCGGATAAAATTTCACATTGTTTTTTGTTGCCGCTTCAAAATCGCCGTAGCTGTCTCCTATAACCAGCACATTTTCATCAGGATAGCCACCGATTTTCTTCAGCATTTCAATCTGAAAAACCTTGCTTCCGGTTTCCTGCCCGCATATAATCTTCAAATATTTTATCATGTCATATGAACGCCAGTATTCAAATAAATCATCGTATGGCGTCTGAGAAACAACAACAATGTCAGCTTCCCTGCTAATAATCTCAAGAGATTCTCTGACATTCGCAAATGGCATAAAATTCTTGTTTATAATCAGCAATACTTCGTTAACCGCTCTGCTCCAGGCGAGAGTCTTTTGAGCGGCTAAATCCAGACACCTTGTATCAACAAACATCTTGAGAGAAGAATTACTGAGTCCATAACTATTTTTCTCACAAAAATCAATGAAATCGTCAAGTATTCCAGAGTCAGGTATTTTCAAATTGTTTTCTTTCACAACCCTGCCTGCATCCATTCGGTTTTTGAGAACATTCAGGATTAACCTTAAAGCGATAAATCTATTGGAACCCCTGTGAACTGAGAAAAGATTGTAGTATTCGGCAACCTCTCTGAAATACGACTCAATATCCCATAATCCATAAAATTCCATATAAAGAGGATGAAAAACAAGAATCTGTTTCCCACTCATATTATCAACGACGCAACCATCTGTATCAATTGCGACAAGATAATCTTTTGTCTTTTTGAATTCTTTTATCCGTAAAAAAAAGTCTTCCATTGTTTGCTGACTTAAAAATTTATCACGCCCACGTTATTCACGAGGCACGCCTATTAACAAAAACCCGTGATTCAAGCCAGAGTTTATTTTGTTATTTCTTTTTCCGGTCTTCCAGGAAGCAACCACTCGGTGTGAAACTCCCTCACTTTGCCTTCCTTATTCAACATCAATTCAGGTTTGCTCGTCCCGCCTATTTTAAAATATCCGTGAGCGCCAAAATAATCTCGCTGAAGCGCAGAAACCTGGGCAGAAGGCATAACAGGCGATGTTATCTGCAAAATATAGTCGAGTGAACCCGACATTGCAAGAGCCGGCACTCCACACTGATGAGCAACCTCTACAAACCTCACCAGCTTTCCTGTGTTTTTCTCAACAAAATCTGCAAATTTTGGAGCCGCAAGCAAGTTTGGCAGATCCGGATTAGATTCATATGCCTTTGTGATTTCATCAAGGAATTGGGCTCGAATGATGCATCCTGCTCTCCACACTTTCGCAATTCTTCCAATATTCAAATTAAAATTGTATGTCTTTGAAGCCGCCTGCAAAAGAGCAATACCTTGCGCATATGAAGAAATTTTCGCAATGTAAAGCGCGTCATGCGCAATCTGCACCATATCTTTTTTATCACCATTGAATCTGGACGAACTAATTTTAAGTTTCTTTGCCATAGAAAGCCGTAGATCTTTGTCCTGAGACATTTCTCTGGAAAAAACAGCAGCCGCAATGGTTGGAATCGGCACAAGCAATTCAAGGGCGCTCTGAACTGTCCAGGTGCCTGTTCCTTTCATCCTTGTTATATCAGCGACCCTGTCAACAAGAAATTCGTCTGAATCCTGGTGTTTCTGTTTCATGCTATCAGCTGTTATTTCAATTAGATAGGAGCGTAAAATATCGTCTTTTTCGTTCCATTTTGCCATTATATCTGCGATTTCATCGGCTTTCATTCCGACATTTGTAAAAAACCACACAACCTCTCCGATAAGTTGCATATCTCCATATTCAATTCCATTATGAATTGTCTTGACAAAATGGCCTGCTCCATCTGGTCCCATATAATCAACACATGGTTCTCCGTCATATGCCTTTGCGGAAATGTCCTTAAATATCTTCTCAATGAGGTCATAGGCCTGTTTCTGTCCGCCAGGCATTATTGCTGGCCCCTTTAACGCACCCTCTTCACCGCCGGAAACACCTGTTCCAATGAACAAAATACCTTTCTCAGCAAGTGTTTTGTTCCTGCGAATTGTGTCCTTAAAGAAAGAGTTTCCACCGTCTATAATCAGGTCGCCTGTTTTCAAATATTCCAGAAGAGATTCAATAAAACTGTCAACAGGCTGGCCCTCCTTGACCATCAGCATAATTTTTTTTGGACTTTTGAGCGCATCAACAAGTTCTTTGAGATCATAAGTTGGAATGATGTTTTTCCCTTTCGCCATTGTCTCTGCGAATATTTTTGTCTTCTCGGCTGTCCTGTTATAAACAGCAACAGTGTAACCGCGGCTCTCCATATTGAGAGCAAGACTCCTTCCCATAACATCCATCCCGATTACTGCAATATCCGCTTTTCCCATTCCTCTCTCCTTTTTTAGATTAAACCCCTGAATAAGCGTTAAATCCCCCATCAACAGGAACAACAACCCCTGTGACAAATTTTGATGCCTTTGAAGCAAGCCAGATGCAGGCGCCTATCAAATCTTCTGGTTCGCCAAATCTACCCGCTGGTGTATGCTGGATAATTGTCTGCCCCCTTGAGGTCAAATTATTGTTTTCATCCACAAGAAGATAACGGTTCTGCTGGGTCAAAAAGAATCCCGGAGCGATTGCATTAACCCTTAACAGTTTGTTGTATTCCATCGCAAAATGAACAGCGAGCCATTGAGTAAAATTGCTCACAGCTGCTTTGGCGGCTGAATAACCTGGAATCTTTGTTAAAGGCCTGAAGGCATTCATTGAGGATATGTTTATAATAGAGCCGCCTTCTTTATTTCTTACCATCTCTTTTCCGAAAACCTGCGATGGCAATATTGCACCGCCAAAAAGATTAAGTGCAATAACCTTTTCAAGTCCTGCAAGTGGCAGATCAAAAAAAGTCAATTCAGAGGATGTTGTTGCCTCTTTAAGATTTCCACCAGCACAATTGACAAGTATGTCTATTCTTCCATATTTTTTAATAACCTTTTCAGCGCAGGAGACAATCTCATCCTTTTTCAACACATCAATATAGAAACCATCCGCTTTTAGCCCTTCTGAAACAAGTTGCTCCGCAGCCTGGTCGAAATTTTTCATATCAAGAATACCAACCTTTGCGCCTGCCAGAGCAAGACCTCGACATATACCTAATCCAAGCACCCCGGCTCCGCCTGTAACGACTGCATTCATTCCATCAAGAGAAAAAAGTTCCATCATCTTTCTGTCCATTTTCTCCTCCTTCATTCGTATTGTAAATAGTCAGGATGCGTATGGCGTTGAAAAGGCCTTTTTCTGCCGGCAAGCACCCAGAAATAATAAAGAGTATGTTCTGGAATAACTGCCACAGGGTGATATCCACCAGGAATCGTTATGACATCATTCGTCAGTATTGGAAAAGCAACATCATTTTTTTCATCATAAACGCGCATCATTCCAAACCCCGTGCTTTCTGGCTCGCATTTGAAAAAGTATATCTCTTCGTGCTCACTTTCATAAGGCATCATGTCAACATCATGTTTATGCGGTGGAAAACAGGACCAGTGCCCTTTATCATGAATCGTCTCTCCAGCGATAATCTTTGATGCAGGGAAATCCTGAGGCACTATATTAAATATTGTTCGCTGGTAATTAAGTTTTCCTGCCCTTTGAACCTTAACATCCCTGCCAGAAATCAAAACCGGTGAAAACTTTCTGTCTGCAACAGCTGAAACAGCCAGTACCTCTGACAGAACCTCAATTTTTATGGAATATTCTGTCTCTGGTGGAAGGTATAGCGAAACAGGTCTATCAACAAAAACACTTTTCCTCTCGAGTATAAAACTCTCGCCACCTTTTATTTGAATGCTGATCTTTCCTGAAAGAATAACCCATAACCATTCTTCTCGAGCAGTGTTTTCCACAATGGACTGACCTGAGTTACCGCGAAAAAAACTGAATGAAATAAACTTTATGTCAGAATTGTCCGAAGAAACAAATTTCTTATAAAAACCTTCCCTTTTTGGTATGCTAAATCTCAATGCCAATTTATTCTCCTGTTGAAATTAGTATTATCTGCGGTTTGAACAGTTTATTCAAAATTATATCAATTTTTATCAAAAAATCAAAAACCGCTCGATAACACCAGAAGGACCGAATATATCAAACAATTCTTTGTGTTTGAATTTTTCAAGCGAAATCTCTATCTCCATAATATTGTCTTTTAGCGAAACAATCTTCCATGATTGTGGAAGAAAAAACTTCTTATCTTCTGAAATTTTTATAAGATAGATAGCCTTTTTGATCAGAGGCGGTTTCTTATTATCTTGAAAATACTCACAGTCAACAACTTTTAAACCTTCTGGAAGGATTTCATTCAGTTTTTCCTTTATTAACTGACAGGACATATTTGTGTTTTTTACATAAATGTAGACTATCTCGTTTCTACCTGCTATTCCAACAGCAAGTGGCGGGCCAAAACTCATCCTGACCCTCCGATTGAAGCCCTGAGAAAAAACTAAATCAACCTGCAATCTTCTCATAGATCTTTCAAAGATATTTCCAATGTAATTTGCCGAAATAAATCGTCCGACAAGTTTCTTCTGATACACAATTCTCAGCACCGGCACAGGATTATTTCCCGATCTTTTTCCTCGCTTTTGAGGAACCCGATTCAATGGGTAAAATATAAATTTCCTCTATGTTATGAAAAAGTCCACCATAAACTGTGGGTTTAAGATTTCCGAACTTATCCTTTACCGCGTAAATAACATCAGATGTAGCAGTAAAAATCATGGGCTGGTTTTCGCAAAAAACTTCCTGCCACCTGTCGTAAAGCTGTTTCCTCTTTTCTGGCTCAAAGATCATTGCTGCCTGTTGAAAAATACTGTCAATTTCTTTTTCCCACGAATAAACTGACGAAGGCGAGCCAGGATTCCACAGATGAAGATGCCCACTTGTAACCCAGACATTTTTCCCAAAATGCGGGTCTACGCTTCCTGTGAGTCCAAGTAATACCGCCTCCCAATCTCTTGTACTGTTAATCCTTGTTACAAGGGAATTGAAATCAACAGGAAGGAAATTCACTTTCATGCCAAGTTTTTCAAGATCAGTCCTTATAAGGTTTGCCTGTTCTATTCTCTGACTGTTGTTGCTATTTGTAATTAGAGAAAAGGAAACCTGATTTCCATCTCTATCATAAAGCAATCCATCACTACCTTTTTTGAAACCTGCTTCAGCCAGATACATTTCCGCTTTTCTCAGGTCGTAATGAAATTTTCTAATGCGGTTATTATAAAATTCAGGCACTGATTCGTTCACAGGACCATATAAAGGATGACCGAGCCCGGCAAAAATATTATCAATGATTGTCTGTCTGTCAATGGCGCAGGAAACCGCCCATCTAAACTTAACATTCCTGAACCATTGTTTCTTATATTCAGCAATACTGCTGTCAAGATTTTGATTGAATACAAGAAATTCAGAACCAAGAGAAGGCCCAACATTGAAAATCTTCACATCCGCAGGTTTATCTTTCATCAACAATAGATAATCCTGCGGCCGCAAGGAAATCATATCAAGCTCGCCTTTTTTGAATTTCAAAAGCGCGAGATTCTGATCAGGGATCGTAAGGATAATAATTCTATCAATATACGGAAGTGAATTGCCCTGAGAATCTTTCTTCCAGTATCTTTTGTTTTTTTTCAAAATAACCCATTCCCCTGGTCTGAAATCCTCAAGCATGAAAGGACCTGTGCCGACTATGTCTTCTGGTTTCGAATCCAATCCCATAGAAAAAGAAAACGCTTTTCTATCAACAATCTGTTTATATTTATGTTCCGGAAGAATCTCCTGTCCCATCAATCTCAAAAATGGTGCAAATCTTTCTGGCAAGTAAAACCTTACCGCAAATTTTTCAACAACCTCAACCTTTATAGGTTTGCCATCGATTGAAAGCACATCTCTGCTGCTGGTGGGTATATCAGGATTGAAAATCAACCGGTCAAAAGTGAACTTTACGTCACGCGCGGTGAACTGAATTCCATCATTCCAGTAAACATCCTTTCGCAAATAAAAAGTCCATATTTTTCCTGTACTATCGATATTCCATGAAATCGCAAGGTTTGGTTTGACCTGCTGCGTAATTCCATCTGTGGCAGTTAAACCTTCAAAAATGAATCCTGTTATGAAAGTCGTGCTTGTTTCCTTCGCAACGACAGGATTAAATGATTTTGGTATTGAAGACGATGAGATTACTACAGAACCCCCATGTGTGGCATCCGATCGACCTGGCACGCAGAAAAATAACACCAGAAACAAAAAAACAAGATTAATTTTTCTGTGCCGGCGGCACATCTGTTGAAGGTGTTGTTGGAATTGACGGTCCAGCAGGGTTTTCAACCGGCTCTGATGGCAAGGATTCTTTTTGCAATTCCCTTTGAATCACAGAAGATCCGGCATACTTAAAAGACATTGTTGTAAGAAGGATGCAATTCACCATAAACAACACAGCCAGCACTGTCGTGATTCTATTCATAATGGCAGGCGTCTCTGCGCCAAAAACCGTTTCCATGCCACCGCCACCAAACACGTTTGCCATTGAAGAACCCTTGCCACTCTGAAGAAGGACAGCTACAATCAAAAGAATCGATACTATCAAATGCACAACTATGAGAAATGTAATCATGTATCCCTCACACCGATTTATTAAAACCTGCTATTCGCGAAAAGGACTCAAACTTTAAACTTGCTCCACCCACAAGCACGCCATTAATATCTTTTTCAGCCATCAGGCTGTCAATATTGTCAGGCTTCACACTTCCACCATAAAGGATACGAATGGATCTGGCAACATTTCCATATATCTGTTGAATAATGTTTCTGATAAAGGCGTGAACCTCATTTGCCTGCCGCGGGGTTGCATTTTTGCCTGTGCCTATCGCCCATACAGGTTCGTAAGCAATCACAATGTTTTTTATCATATCTGCCGAAATATTTTTTAATCCCTGTTCAATCTGCATTTTCACCACAGAAAAGGTTTCACCTTTTTCATTCTGCTGCAGAGTTTCGCCAACACACAGGATAGGAACCATATCATACTCAACAACTGCCCTGACTTTTTCACCAATCAAATCATCTGTTTCCTTAAAAATTTGCCGCCTTTCAGAATGTCCGCATATCACAAATTGCGCGCCGGCATCCTTGAGCATCAAAGGAGAAACTTCGCCGGTAAATGCGCCCTCTTTTGCGGGATAAACATTTTGAGCCCCAACGTAAATTCCAGTGTCAGCAAGAATTCTACTAACAATCGCAATTGCTGGAAAAGGTGGACATACAAGTATGTCGCGATCATCATACTTCTGAATTTCCTTCAACTCCTTAGCAAAATTTTCTGCCTCTTTCGGCGTTTTATACATCTTCCAGTTGCCCGCAATAAGTGGTCTTATCACTTTTTCCTCACTTTTTGAGTATATCAATTCCCGGCAGTCCCTTTCCCTCGAGGAACTCAAGAGAAGCTCCGCCACCTGTGCAAATATGGGAGATTTTATCAGCAACACCTGCTTTATTCACTGCCGCTATTGAGTCTCCTCCGCCAATCACTGTAAATGCGTCGCTTTCCGCAACCGCTTTTGCTATCTCAATGGTCCCTTTAGCAAAAGGTTCTATCTCAAAAACGCCCATAGGGCCATTCCAGAAAATTGTCCTTGCCCTTTTTATACAATCAGTATATTCCCAGACTGCCTGTGGACCGATATCCACGCCTATCCAGCCTATCGGCACAGTGCCTCTTTCTGTCGTGAAATAATGAGCATCCTCAGCAATTCTGTCTGCCACAACATGGTCAAGCGGAGTGTGGAACTCTAAATGTCTTTTTCTTATTTCCTTGTAAATCTCTTTCGCAAGCGGAATGGAATCGTATTCCACCTTTGAATTTCCTGTCTCCCAGTTATTTGCCCTGATAAATGTATAAGCCATCACTCCGCCTGTAATCATTGTATCAACCTTGTCAAGCAGATTTCTAAGCATACCTATCTTATCACTCACCTTTGCTCCACCAACGATTAATAAAAAAGGCCTTTCAGGATTTTCCATAAGCTTGCTGAGAGCTTTGACTTCTTTTTCTATGAGAAAACCCGCTGCCTTATCCTTTAAGAAATTTGTTATCCCAACGATCGAGGCATGAGCTCGATGAGATGAACCGAATGCATCGTTCACATAACAGTCTGCAAGTTCAGCCAGAGCTTTTGAAAATACCTCGTCATTTTCTTCTTCTCCGGGATGGAATCTTAAATTTTCAAGCAATACTATGTCTCCGGCTACAGCGGAGTTAACGATCTTCTTTGCTTCCTGCCCAATACAATCGTTTGCAAATAAAACCTGCTTGCCGATAAGTGCTGAAAGATGTCTTGCTACTGGTGAAAGACTCATTGAGGACTCTGGCTTTCCTTTTGGTCTTCCAAGATGAGAAGCAAGTATTACTGTGGCTTTCTGGTTTAACAAGAAATTTATTGTTTCAAGAGAAGCCCTTATTCTTGTGTCGTCGGTAATGTGTTGGTCCTTATCCAGCGGCACATTAAAATCAACTCGCACAAAAACGCGCTTTCCTGAATAATCCTTACCCTGAATTGTTAATAATTTCATAGTTTCCCCCTGGTGGAAACTTAACCTTTCTTGCTTATCATTGTTAAAAGATCGACAACCCTACAACTGTAACCCCATTCATTATCATACCAGCCAAAAACCTTCACCATATTTCCATCAATGACATAGGTTGAGGGCGCATCAAAAATGCAGGAGTGTTCATTTTTCACAAAATCCCTTGAAACAAGTGGTTCATCACAGTATTGAATAATATTTTTCAGATTTGTCTCAGCAGCCTTTTTGAATGCATCATTAACTGTTTTTTCATCAACACTTTTATCAGTTTGAGCGACAAAATCTACAATTGAAACTGTTGGAGTGGGAACTCTGATAGCAATGCCGTTCAATTTCCCATTCAATTTTGGAATAACCTTTCCTATTGCCTTCGCAGCACCGGTTGTTGTCGGTATCATTGAAAGAGCAGCCGCTCTTGCTCTTCGAAGATCTTTATGCGGAAGATCCAGAATCCTCTGGTCGTTTGTATATGCATGGATTGTTGTCATCAATCCTTTGATTACCCCGAACGCATCATCAAGAACTTTAACCATGGGCGCGAGACAGTTTGTGGTGCAGGAGGCATTGGATATAATGTTGTGTTTCGCAGGGTCATACGCTGAGTCATTTACCCCCATAACAATCATTGCATCCTCACCCTTTGCAGGAGCAGTTATAACAACTTTTCTTGCGCCCGCTTCGATATGGGCTCTTGCTTTTTCCGCCTCAGTGAAAAGACCTGTGGATTCAACAACAAGGTCAACATTCATCGATTTCCATGGAAGATTTTTCGGGTCCTTTTCGATAAGAACTCTATAAGGCTTGCCGTTTATCGCAATTTCTTTATCTCTTACCTCGACCGTCCCCTGAAAAATTCCGTAGTTTGAGTCATATTTGAAAAGATGCGCATTTGTCTTAACATCTGCGATATCATTGAAAGCAACAATCTCAAAATCTTTCGCTCCTTTCTCAATGGCGGCTCTTAAAACAAGTCTTCCGATTCTACCAAAACCGTTAATGGCAACTCTCATAACTCCTCCTTTTGTTGGGAAATGTGATCGTTGAATGTATTTTACAATTTTAATAAGGTCATGTCAAAAACTTTTTTTATCGGAGAAATGTGATTTGCGCTAACCTGAAAACAAAAATAACCATGAAATTTAAAATTTTTTTCTTTGTTGCAATCTAATTTTCAACCAGCTTAAGTAAAGCCTCTTTAACAGGAACAAACAAGGCCGGAATACCCTGAAGTCTAACATAAAAATCTTCAAAGTGTCCTGAAGAAGGTCTTTCAAAACTAATTGAATAAATTTCTTCCTTATCAAAACTATCTCTTGCGACAACAAACTGATGTGCTTTAATTATATTATCCTTTTGCCCCAGAATTTGTTTTTTTTCATCATAAACGATAGCTTTCACTGCCTCGCCAGCATCACCATAAACATTTATACCGAATTCTTTAATACCCCTTGGAACAAGAAAGTATAATTCGCCTGTTGTAAGAAAAAAGTGAAAAGCTTTATCAGCAGCAAAAAAACAAAATCTATGCGTGCAGGATTTCATTGTTATAGCTACAGAATAATCTGCTTTGCAAACAATGCGGTAGACCCCTGTCTCATCAGCAATAAATTCATTTTTATTTTCTCCCAACAAATTTCTCTTCCCAAAACTTTTACCCGAAGGAGTAATTATCATTAAATCTAATGGCTGAGCGCCTGTGGTAACAGGTTGAACTTCCATTATATAAGAAACAATTTCACCTTTTTTTGCCCATATCAGAAATTCAGCAGCACCGCGAAATCTTATATTAGAAGAGATGCCTGCCGGAAATTTAGCATCAGGAAACAATGGTTCTAATTTATTCAAGTTTTCTAAATTAAAATCTGCAAACTGTTTAGAAATCTGGGATGGAATCCACTGACTGAGTAACTCCTGTGTAATTCTGTATTCCTTCTGAAAATTATTGCGAACAACTTTTATTGTACCCGTTATATCTTTCAATTTAACTCTACCACCGCTGTAGTCAGAAAAAGCGAAAGGCATTCGCTCAATCTCATCATTTATTTCACAGTTAATGAAATCAACTCCCCCAACTGGTTCAGAACTATTACGGGAGCATACAAAAAAAATTGGGGCTTGCTCTGGTTGTTTGACTGATGTTTTACTAATCTTGCAATCAACAAACCTGACTTTTAAGTTTTCCGGATACTTGTCACTGATAACAATTCCTGGCTGATCACTATTTTCAAAAACGCAGTCGACAAACTCTATAGAACCTTTAACAGCCGCATCTTTGCTATTACCTGAAGAAATCCATACACCTGCCTTATTCCCGATCGCTTTACATTTTTCAATGCGAATTGACACGGGATGAGAAATGTTATTCAGGTAATTTAGATAGAAAGCGAAACCAAACCCGGCGTTGTTTTGAGATATGCAGTTTCTCATAATTATGTTTGAAAGCATTTCCGAAGGTTCATTTGGTTCAAAATCGATACCTGCCATCGGCAAAGTGCCTTCAGTATCCTGTAATATAACGTTTTCGATAATTAAGTTGTCAGCACTTATGACACTTATACCTTGACGGTAATTATCGATACAAATCACATCTTTTATATGAATGTTCTTACATGGAACACCTTTTCTTGATACACCAATATAAACTCCATCTCCACCACTGCTTGAAAGTGTTAAACCATAAACTTTCACATTTTCACTGCTTTTAAGAGCAAGTATGTGTCTCCATTCTGCTTTTTCATAAGGTGGCTTTGTGTAATCCATCTTTCTCATTTTCAAAGTCGCACCATAGCCATTAAGAACAATATTACTCTGGGATTCAGCAAGAAAGAGACAATCATATTTACCTGAAAAGGCTCCTTTTTTCGCCTCAACAATTACTCCTTTCTCAAAGATAATTTCCTGATTACTGCGCAAGTGAATTGTTTTTCCAATGACCCATGGTTTCCCTGTATTATCAACAATCACTTTTTGGACACCTGAATCAATTGCTGATTGGAGTGCTTCTGTTGCATCTTCGGGATCAAATCCCCACCAGGAGGCATACGCAATGTTTTTCTTGCCCTGATTAATCTCTTCAATCGCCTGCGTATTCGGAGCAATTTTTTCTTTCTTAGCTTGAGGAAAAGAACCATTGACTCCGAATAAAAACAGCACAGTACAAATCATAAATGCATTTCTAATCAAATAGAAAAATTTATCCATAATCCCCCCTATGATCATTTCCTTAAAATTTATTTTATAGCGCGCCAGTATTCCTGATTTGTTAAAAATTCCAAAAAATTAATATATTTTACAGAACCATCTGCCATAAGAGCAGTGTATCCATTTGAATGCCTGGGGCTGGTGTAGTTATACTGACTCCTCGGAAGGTCAGAAAGTAAATAATAGTAAGTATCGTTTACTCCATCAGCGTCTGTATCTGTATTCAAAGGGGCTCCCAGAATATTGTATACAGAATTATAAGTCCCATCCACAACGAGAAAACAGTTCTGATTTTTTATCTGACTCAGTTTTTTAGAACCCTTATAATAAGGAGATCCGGTTTGATATGGCCCAAATACTCCTATTACGGTATCATCTCGTGATCCATAATAATAGTTAACACTGTATGTATAAGTATCATTATTTCTTGTTTTTATTTCAATGCGAGCAGATGGACATGGCATAAACGGTATACCCTGCGGTCTGCTTGGTTTCATAAGCCCAAATTCAAATTTATATGGTGTAGAAGAATTATGATCAATTGACTTTCCCAGGTAAATTGCAATAAGATGAAACCAGTAATCATAGTTACCTTCCCTGTAATATGCCGGAGGTAAAAACTCATCATAATCATTCGCGTACATATGGAAAGCAAATCCGCATTGTTTTAAATTGTTCATACATACAGCAGCCCTTGCTTTTTCCCTGGCCCTGCTTAACGCAGGAAGTAACATCGCTGATAAAATCGCCACTATCGCTATAACTACAAGCAGTTCTATTAGTGTAAATCCTTTTCTGTCCATTTTTACCTCCTTTTTTTGTTATTTTATTGATTCATCCTTTTGTCCTCTGATATTTATTATAATGAATCTGGTAACAGTTTTCAATTTTTCTCTTAATTTTCTAAACTTCAATTCCTTGTCAAATTTATTTTTATTAAATTATAGCTGACATTTCATAAACAAATTTTAAATAAAATTCTTTACTTTGCAACCGTTCAGTAGTAAAATAAACAAGCATTAAAAATTCCCTTCAAAAATAAATGGAGAAATTGTGGATATATTTCCTATGAAAAAGCAAACGATATTTGATGAAAAAACAGGCAGGAAAATATTGAAGTTTTACATGGATGGCTGCGATTGCGTCGCTCCGTATATGTATTTTCAGGCATTTTCAGCAGATGAAAGATATGTAATTTTCAGTTCAAATAAAACAGGAAATTTTGAATTATACAGGATGGAAATTGAGAGTCTTGAAACAACCCAAATCACAGAAAATTTTGGAAAATGTTATAACTACACTTGTTTTGACCAGTATATAATATGGAATGACGGAAAAAGAATTGTATGTGCAGACATAGAAAATCTCGATAGAACTGTTCTGTTAGAAAAAGAAAACCAATGGACTGAGATAACTGCTGGACCTGCTATTTCAGAAAGAGGAAACTGGGTTTCAGGCCTTTATAAAAATGAAGATGGCCGTACTGGCATAGTCTATAAAAAATTATCTGGCAACCAGCAAATCTCAGGCACATATCCGCTTCCGCAAGAGTGTAAAAAGATTTCTCATTTGCTTGCGGCACCATCGGAAAAATTGATTGTTACATTTAACATACTGCCTGATATGCAGAATAATTTTTCATTGCCACCGGACAAAAGAGCGAGAGCGTGGAAGCTGGATGTTGAAAATGAAACACTCGAACCATTTCTCGTAATGCCAGCAGGCTTCCGCGCAACACACGAATACTGGGGTCACGGCACTAATAACCGCTTATACTTTCATAAAAAAACTGTGCCGTCCTGGGTGCCGACATTTATCTCTTCAATTGACATAAATGGCTCTGATTATAAAGAACATTTTTTTTCAGAAAAAAGATTGCTCGGACATTCAGCCATTTCAATGGACAATAAATTGATTGTCTCTGATGTCCAGCAACAAAAAGAGAATGAATTATACATTATCAACATTGAAACAGGAAAATCTCAAATACTCTGCTGGCCAGATTCTTCCTGCAATCCCGAAAGAAACCAGCTGGGTCATGTCCATCCCTCATTCAGCCCGAAAGGGACTTATGTCATATTTACTTCAGACCGCGATGGAAAAAGCTCCCTATTCATTGTGCCGCTATAAAAGATATGCTTGACTGAAATGTTTTGTATGTTGTATATTAATGAACACAAAAAGGAGGACGCATGTCAAAAAATATTAATGCGATTTTGAAAGAACTCGAAAAACTTCCATCCATTTACAGGGGCGCGCCATTCTGGGCATGGAATGGAAAACTTGAGCCAGAAGAATTGAGACGTCAGATAAGAATCATGAAAGAAATGGGTCTTGGCGGATTCTTTATGCATTCGCGCGTTGGTCTTGACACAGAGTATCTTTCAAAAGAGTGGTTTGAATGCATAAATGCCTGTGCTGATGAAGCAAAAAAGTTAAAAATGCTCGCCTATCTTTATGACGAAGACAGATGGCCGTCAGGAGCAGCAGGTGGTCTTGTTACAAAAGACAAGAAATTCCGAATGAGATATCTTGGTATGAAGATTGTTGACGAGTATAAAAAAATTAAAGATGCAAAGAATGTTGCCGGAATTTTCGAGATCGAATTTGAACAGGACAAAATAAAAAGCTATAGAAAGGTCAAAAAGTTAGAAAAAAGGACGAAAGATAAAGTTAAGTATCTTGTTTTTACTATTGAGGTCCAAAAGGAAAGCCCCTGGTATAACGGATACACATATCTTGATACAATGAACCACCAGGCAGTCAAAAAATTTATTGAAATTACTCACCAGAGATATAAAAATTCTTGCGGGAAATACTTTGGCAATGTGATACCTGGAATTTTTACAGACGAACCTAATTATGGAAGAACATTTTTTATCTCTCAAAATGAACCCGAAACAATCATAGCGGTCCCCTGGACCGAAAAACTTCCTGTTGTGTTTAAGAAAAGATATGGCTATGACATAATGAATCATCTTCCTGAAATATATTTCGATATAGCAGAACAGAAAATTTCAAAACCCAGATACCACTATCACGATTGCATTACATATCTTTTTGTTGATGCTTTTGCGAGACAGATAGGCCAGTGGTGCGAAAAGAATAAGTTATTATTTACAGGCCATGTGCTTTCAGAAGAAACACTTGCATCCCAGACAAATGTGGTCGGAAGCTGCATGAGATTTTACCAGTATATGCAGGCGCCTGGAATGGATCTTCTTACAGAACACAGGAGAGAATTCAATACCGCAAAACAGGTCAGTTCAGTCGCAAGACAATTCGGAAGAAAGTGGCGCCTAACAGAAACATATGGATGCACTGGATGGGATTTCCCATTTTCAGGCCATAAGGCGCTTGGCGACTGGCAGTTAGCTTTAGGAATAAACCTGAGATGCCAGCATCTTTCCTGGTATACGATGCTTGCAGAAGCAAAAAGAGATTATCCAGCCAGCATCTTTTATCAGTCGCCGTGGTGGCATCTTTACAGTAAGGTTGAGGATTATTTTGCAAGATTGCACGTGGTTATGACTAAAGGCACAGAGAAAAGAAATCTTCTTGTTATACACCCTGTTGAAAGTATGTGGTGCCTATTCAGAATGCCTCAGTGGGATGATGAAAAAAAGACATGGAAAGGTTTTAATAAGGAAGTTGTTGAGTACGACCTTATGTATGCTAATCTTTGCGATACATTGCTCTCATCACACATTGACTTTGATTATGGAGACGAAGAAATCCTTTCAAAATGGGCGAAAGTAATAAGAGAAGATGGCCTTCCAGTTCTAAAGGTGAATAAAGCCACATACAATACAGTGCTGGTACCTCCGCTATTCACAATAAGAAGCTCAACGCTGAAAATATTGAAACAATTTAAGGATGCTGGCGGAAACGTCATCTTCGTCGAGAAAATCCCGGATTATGTTGACGCTGTGAAAAAAGAAGAAATTTGTGAATATTTCGAAGTGGCTGATTCTATTGAACAAGCGATCAACAAAATTGAGGGATCGGCTCGATGTGTTTCCATTGTTGATGAAAATGGGAAAGAAATAAAAGAAATCCTTTATTTATTAAGAGAAGATAAGGAGGCATTTTACCTTTTCCTCTGCAACACATCAATGGAGTGGAAACCACTCGGCGAGCGCCACGCGCTTTCCTGCGAAAGAAATATTGCTTTTAACAATGTTATCATTTCCGGTAATCCGGCGTGGAAAAATGCACCTGTGGAGATTGACCCTAACTCAGGTAAGTTTTATTCCACCGAAACCATAGAAAAGGATTCAACTTATGCAATAAAAACATCTTTCCCTGCGCTTGGAAGCCGTCTCTACATTATTCCAAAAACAACTATTTCAATTCCTGTAGAAAAAAGGCAAAAACTTCAGGAAATTGAAAAAATCAGGATTGAAAAAGATAAATGGGATATATTACTTTCTGAACACAATGTGCTGGTTCTGGACAGACCGCAATGGAAAATTTCTGATGGCACCTGGCAGGACGAAAATGAAATACTCAGGATTGATAGGGAAATAAGAAAATATCTCGGGATTCCAATCAGGGGCAAAGCAATGATGCAGCCATGGGCAAGAAAAGAGAGCCAGAAGACAAAATCTACTAATGTATGTTTGAAGTATCGCTTTTTTATTGAAACTATACCTACTGGTGAAACATGCCTTGCCATTGAAAAACCAGAGCTTTACAGAATTTCAATCAATGGACATCAAATAAACTCTGATTTAGAAAGTGGCTGGTGGGTTGATAGGTCACTGCGGCTTTTGAGATTTGACCCGTCAATTTTATGCGTCGAAGAGAATCAGATTGTTCTTGAAACAATTTATAACGCACAGCATCCAGGTTTTGAAATCATCTACATACTTGGGAGCTTTGGAGTAAAAATGATTGACAACAACCCGGCAATTGTAAGAAATGTCCAGCAGCTTTCAACAGGCGACTGGACTCAACAGGGACTATTGTTTTATTCCGGAAATGTTACTTATCTGCATCAGATACAAATAGAAGTGAAGGAGAATCAGAAAATTTTCGTAAATATTCCAGATTACAGGGCAGC
>JAMWBU010000031.1 GCA_023819255.1 Candidatus Omnitrophota bacterium | reverse complement strand
GGCTTTCGTCGCTGATATGGCGATTGTAGAGCAGGCCGCTGACCGAAGCACAGAAGTTTTTTCTGTGCAAGACGACGTATAAGTCCGAGCAAGTGCGAGGACTTGTGCGGCTGGCCGACCCGAGCCGTAGTGGGAGGCGAGGGCGCCGATTCCTCCACGGTTTGCAAGTATTCCATCGATACTTTTTTCTGTGCAAAATCATCTCTAATGATTATTTGTGATTTTTGATTTGGCTCTTACTTTTTAACAGGTTCCCTTGTTTATATTATGAAAAAAGTAATTCAATTGCCAGATGCGGGAAAAGCTGTTATAGTCGGAGATACCCACGGAGACCTGCAAG
This sequence comes from Candidatus Omnitrophota bacterium, assembly GCA_023819255.1. Classification (GTDB taxonomy): domain Bacteria; phylum Ratteibacteria; class UBA8468; order B48-G9; family DTJG01; genus DTJG01. The sequence continues at coordinate 22,181 of JAMWBU010000031.1, read as the reverse complement.
CCTCAAGATCGATAATTAAGCAATACGGGAAGAGAAAATACTATGTTATTTTTCTTGGAGATTATGTAGACAGAGGTGAGAAAAGTCGAGAGAATATTGACTTTTTGCTGAACGCGAAAAAGGAAAATTCAAGAATCATTCTTCTGGCAGGAAACCACGAGATGAACGCAGTAGAGCCGGTTTCTCCTTCTAATTTCTGGGAACAATTAAACCAGGAAGATGTACTTATGTACTCTGAAATCTTTCAGGATTTTCCGCTCGCCGCTTCAGGAAATGGTTTTGTTGCAACTCACGCAGGTCTGCCTGATTTGCCAGACATTGAAGAATGGAATAAAATAGAACCAGGCGATGAAAATTGGATAAAACTTCTCTGGGCCGATTTTAGAGATAAAGATGGTGAATATCTGGGCTCTTTGTTAGGAAGGATAAAGCTGGGCAGGGATTATTTCACAAGAGTGATGAACGCAATTGGTAAAAATGTACTTATTCGCTCTCATGACCCTTATGCTCCGGAAAAGATGTTCAATAATCGCTGCCTCACAATATTCACCTCTGCGTCATATGGAAAGGGACGAAAAATAGCCATTGTGGACCTGTCCAGAGAAATCGATTCAGTTGAAAAAATTGAATTGATCTCGCTTTAATTCGATTATGGTGAAAAACTTTTCCGAGTACTATCTTGGCGAAAAGATAGGGGTTGGCGCTTTTGCTACTGTTTATAAAGCATACTCTCAGTTGCAAAAGCCATCACACAGCAAGGTTGTTGCGATTAAGATCCTTAATGAAAAGATTTATGGCGAGAAAGAAAGCAAGGTTATAAGACAGTTTGAAAGAGAAGCAAATATCGCAATGCAACTCAATCACGAAAATGTTGTAAAGGTTTACAACTGGGGAAAATTCAATGGAAGATATGCCATAATTATGGAATATGTCGATGGCAAAAATTTGAATGAATTCATCCACGAACCAGGAAAATATGAATTTACCACTCTCGTTGAAATAGGGTATAAAATTGCGCGTGGACTTGAGCATATCCATTCGCACGGCATCGTTCATAAAGATATAAAGCCTGAAAATGTTTTAATTTCAAACGACCTTAAATTGGTGAAAATCACTGATTTCGGAATTGCAAAGGTTCCGAGAAAATGGTGGCAAAGGGATTTGTTTGAAAGGGCTGGAAGCGAAAGACGATTCAGCCATATTTCCTATGCTGCACCTGAACAAAAGCAGGGGCATTCAGACACCCGTTCAGATGTCTATAGCCTTGGCGTTTTAATTGATGAATTACTAACGGTAAAACTTTCACTCCCTGAAATTCCCGGGAAAAATGAGCAGGATTATTTTAGAAGGATTTCTGATGTTGTGTTCAAATATAAAAAAACATTGAGCTTGCTTTCTGAATATCTGCCAGTTCCTGAAGAATTTAAAAGCATTCTCAGGCGCGCAACTAATGATAATCCTGATATGAGATTTCAGACATCTTCAGAGTTTGCCTACGCTATTTCAAGGTTTATTGCGACAGAGCCGGAAGAATATTCAAGGAAAATCAATTAGTATAGAGGTAAAGCACGCGATGGCTTTCCCTTTTCCAATTTCGCCGAGTCCTTCCATTGTCTTTGCTTTTATGCTGACGCAGGAACCACTTATCTCCAGCATCTGAGCAATACTTTCCTTCATTGCGCCATACCACGGCTGTAGTTTCGGTTTTTCTGCAATAATTATAATATCAAGATTATAGATTTTTGCGCCAGCCAGCATGAGGGAATCACGATAACTTTTAAGGATTCTGGTGCTTTTAATTCCTTTAAAAGTTTTGTCTGTATCCGGAAATCTTGTCCCTATATCTTCAATTCCAAGCGCGCCTGAAATTGCATCGCTTATTGCGTGTAAAACCACGTCGCCATCGCTATGGCCTTTAAGTCCGCAGTGATAAGGTATCTGAATCCCGGCGAGAACCAGGATTTTCCCCTCTTCGAAACAATGTATGTCGAAACCCAATCCGGTGCGCATATCGTAAATATACCAAAAATTTCAAAACAGTCAAGAATCCAGAGATTTTTGAAATTGAATTTTCGTTATAAAATATAACTATGGAGAAAGAGGAAATCTTCCAGAGAATAAAATTAAAATGGAATGAATACGTTTTTGACGATAAAATCTGGATTAACCTTACAAAACTTGGATACCAGAAACATTCTGAAGTTAATCTACCCGACGGCTCGTGGCAAATTTATCAAAGAGTGAAAACCCCTGATATTGAGACACACTTAAATAAAAAACAGAAGATTCTATTTTTCTTTGCCGTATGGAGCCCTGCGTCATCAAATAAAAAATTTCCGATCACTGGAATGTGCGAGAATATTGATGAAGTGATAAACGGACTGAAATTTATCTCATCGCTCTTGCCTGAGAATCGATATGGAGTTTTTCGGCTGCAAAAAAAACTGGATGTTCAAAATGCTCAGGATTACGGATATATCAGGGGACTTCTATGTGGATTCTTTTTAATGCTTATTGATATTTTACCCTGGCACATCGGAACATTCAGACCTCAGGGAATTATGAGCACATTTCTCGAATATACAAGAATTGTTTACTATGGAACGCCAGGATTTGCGATTATTGTCGGAATGGCTGCGATAGGGGTTTATTTTACAGTGCTTTTTATAGTCCTTCCTATAATAACAGCTAACTTGTATATGATAAAAGCAAGAAGAATTGAACGGGCGACAATTTCGTCATTACCCGATATACTTCATGAATGTGAATATGGTCAGGATGCAGAATTATTCCTTGATCAGCAACTGAGATACAGAGTCGAAAATATAAAAAAAGAGGAAATTTTTAAAAGAGCAGCTTCGATCTGGAAGAATATAAAGAAGCAGGATATTTATGAGCTGTATGAAATCTTAAAAAGTGGGGTAATTTCAACAGAAACGCTTTATGATATAATTAAACGGACAAGACATGCATGTGGTGATTTTGACTTTATGGAATTTTTGAAAATAATGATAGACACCGTAAGTAGAGATACCGAGGTACTACTGAAGATTTCAGAAGAAAAACAGGTTCTGGAGTCATGAGAAAAATTTTTCTTGCCAAAGGTTTTGTCAGTATAATCTTTGTAATTTTTTTGATTGGTAATGTATACCTGGCAGAGGCCAAAAGTATAAGATTTATAGAAGGTGAAATGTTTCCAATCCCTGAGATCTTTCACAGCGGAAGTGGTTATACCGCCATTGAGGTCGGTTTTGATGGTAAGATATATGTCGGTACTGCGTTCTATGGTTCAAGTGCTCACCTTCTGCAGTTCGATCCCAAGGATTTAAAGTGGAAGGATATTATTGATGCACATAAACTGACACGGGAAACCGGAACAGGTCTTGACTCTCAAAGCAAATTTCACGCAAAGATTCTTCTAGACGGCGATGGGACTATATGGGCGGCAACAAAACAGGGAAATGAAAATTTTATCGAGAGACCCGAATTTGGAGAAAACTCGCAAGGATATCCTGGAGGGCATCTTTTTTCTTTTGACCCCAAAAAGAAGATTGTTATCCATCATGGAATCTTACGAAAACAGGAAGGAATAATGGGCGGTGCAGTAGACAAAAAAAGAAGAAAACTTTATTACTGGAGCGATCCAAAGCAGCATCTACTTATCTATGATATAAAAAGTGGAGATATTAAAGACCTCGGAACAATAGGAGGTTCTCCCAGATATATGGCAATTGACAAAAAAGGTCGAGTTTTTGGAACAGGTAGACCAGGAATTATCTGGATGTATGACCCTGAAAAAGATCGTTTATACGATCTTTCTGTAAGATTGGAAGGACAAGGAAAGTACAAAGATCCCTATGCAATGGTAATTTCAAAAGATGGAAATAGAATTTTTGCTGTTGCCATTGGTGGTGAGTATGTGATGGAGTTTGACCTTTCAAGTATTTCACTGGTTGCTACAGATCCTGATACAGACGGTTCAATAAAATGTTTCCATATTGATAAGTCCTACCCTGAAGAAGCAGGAAAACCAGGAGATCAACATGCAGCTGTTTTAGGGAAAAATGGTTGCTTTTATTTTCCAAATGTCATAGATAGAACGCCATACCTTATGAAGTATGATCCTGAAAAGAGAAAGGTTGAGTGCCTTGGAGTTATAAGGATTAAAGGGAATCCCGAGCTTGAACCACTGTATGCTCAGGGCGCATGCACAACAAATAATGGAACAATTTATATGATGTTTATTTCTGCCGGTTCGGGAAAGCGTATGCCATATTCTATTGTCAGGTTTAACAGACTGAGCGCAGGAAAATAAAAGGCCTGATATATGAAAAAAGTTATCACAGTTTTATCTGGCATACTGGCTCTTATAAATCTTACTGCCAGCGCCTATGAATTTGAAAAACCTTTAATCAGAATTATAAATCTTCCGTTTCCGCCCTATCAGAGAAGTGTGTCGAAACTGTTTGAAACAGGCAATGGCAAAATATATGGAATTATTTCAGAATCAAGGTTTCACAGGGGAATAATTTTCTCGATTGAACAGGATGAAAAAATCGTTTTACAGGAAAAACTTCCGGATGATATTCTACAGGTCGACAGTGTAATTTTTAATCCCGAAATAACCTGGACATGGGATCGAACATTAAAGAAAATTATCACTCTCGACAAATCAGGGGTGCTAAAAGTTTATGATAGAAATGATTCGGGAAAAGAAATTATGAGAATTTCGGGAACAAGGCCCTTTGAACCGCATGGATATCAGGTATCGCGTTCATTCGCGTTCGATAAAGATGGCAACATTTATACGGCAGGAAAAGATGGATTTTTGTTTAAACTCGATCCTGAAACACAGAAGATTGAAAAGTTGAAACTGAAGCTTCCATCAATAGCGGGAAGAGAACCATGGGCTTCTCTTGACGCAGCTGCGCTTGCAGATAACGGTACAATATATCTCGGGACGTTTGATGGATATATCGTCGAATTTAATCCAGTGAGCCAAAAACTGATAAATCTTGGCAAACCTTTGAGACAACAGAGAATTCAGGGACTTGTATATTATAAAGGAATAATCTTTGGCATTGGCGGAGAAGAGGATGGGTTGCCCAGGTGGTTTTTATATAACCCAGAAACACGAGGGTTTGAGCTGTGTGGTACACTGAAGGATGAGAAAGGAAGGCTTATCAATGAACCCGTCAATACACTTATAATCGCTATAAATAAAGGAATTACTGGTAGCTTTTCCGGCAGACTGGGGTGTCTTTTCAAAATTGAGCTTGGAAAGAAAGGTGAATAGATATTTCCTGTTTTTAATTTTCGTTTTTTTTTGCGCATTGGATGGAATGACAGAGATAATAAAAAAGGAAATCGAAATCCATGAGTCAAATTTACAATGGCATACAGATTTTTTTGCAGCTTTTTCAAATGGTGTCTTAACGCTTAAAAAATCCGTTTTATACCAGGATGAACAAGGAAGAACCCATTACACAAACGTTGAAAGGATCAATTCAGAAATTATGGCAAAGAAACAGTTTTGGCTGAAAAATCCATTATGCTTAAAAGCAGAACTTTTTGCTTTTCACGCATCAGATCTCAATCTTACCTGTAACGGCATTCCGATCAAAAATTCTCGCAGAGTCCCTTCAACGGGCTGGTATGTATGGATCATTCCTGTAAATTCACTGAAAAAAGGCTTGAATGAATTCGTTTTCACAGGCAATGGAACGTTGTTAATAGAACCATCATTATATCCAAATCGTTCAGCTCGCTCTTTTGACGGTGGAAAAACATGGGAGTTTGATATACTCGGAAAAAATAATGGAAACGGAGAGTATCTTGTAAGATTGAGATTACAACAATACCCGGAGAAAGGCGTCGCGACCAGCAAGGTTTACGACCTGCTTGCTCTGGCCGATGAAGGCCCTGTCCACGGAAGGTTCATTGTCGCAAGGAACCTGAAAATAATTTGCAATGCAATGATTCCGCCTGGTGCTGATATAAATTTGCAGTACAGGTGCGGCGATTCAAAAATATTTCAATCAGATAAATGGTCCTCGTGGGAAAATCTCAAAAAAAAAGGAAGGTACTGGTTGTTTGACAAAAAGGTCGACAAACGATTTATCCAGATCAGGGCAGTTCTTAACACGAATCGTTTCGACATGGCGCCATCGATTAAGAAAATCTCAATCAAAGCCGAAGTGGAATACGATAAGCCCTCATTCAATTTCAGGGTTATTGAGTACACCAACCGCCAACCGTCGCAGACATCCATTCCCTTTGTTTATCAAGAACCTGACCATAGAACAAAATCATTGCGTTCAATGTACAGACTTGACGATGTTGTAAAGAATGGAAAAACAGAGCTGGAAAGGTTTGTGCTTTTGAGAAATTGGGCAAGGCATACTGCAGAAAAAGGATGGGACTGGGGAACCAGTATGTGGTGTCCGCCCTGGGATGCTCTGGTTGTCCTGGCAACCAATAAACAACCAGTTGCACTCTGTATGTGTACCCATTATTCAACGATATTTGTCCAGTGCGCAATAGCACTTGGTTATACCGCCCGTCATGTCATACTTGACCATCATTGCGTAGCTGAGGTCTGGAGCGACCAGTTTGGAAAATGGATATTGATGGATACAGGGAATTCACAAAACCCGGAGATGAACTATCATCTGGAACATAACGGCATTCCACTTAATGCCCTAGAAATAAGAAATTTATGGAAATCAGGAAAAAGCAAAGAAATCAGGTTTGTTTATGCAAAAGATTCAGGAATCACGCAGGAAGAGAAAAGCAAGTTTGAAGCCGGCTATTTTGATAATTTTCGAAGGTTCGCAATACCTTTAAGAAACAACTTCCTCGGTAATCCGGAGCCCGGGGAACCCGAGCAAGGTATTAGCCAGTATTACTGCGATATGTATCTTTGGTGGGAGGACAATCCTGAACCAGTAGAATCTCCGGAGTACGGAAAAACAAGCAATAACCCTGATGACTTTTACTGGACATTAAACCAGACCCTTATTGATCTTGTGGTTGTAAATGAAGATTCAATAGAGGTAAATTTGTATAACAATGTTCCATCTTTTTCACATTATCTCATAAGTGTCGATGGAATCCAGTGGAAAAAATCCCAGGGTCAGTTTGCGTGGAATCTCAAAGAAGGAAAGAATGAATTTTTTGTGAAATCGGTGAATCAATTTGGTCTGGAATGTCCTGTTTCAAAAGTCATAATTGAAAAATAGAGTGGTAAATGGTTTGTTTATAATAGGACTGTCTCTTTTCTTTATAAGTTCTCCTACTTTGAAATCCCCCTTCAATCCCCCTTTTTCAAAGGGGGAAACCGCTTTTTCTCCCCTCTTTCTCAAAGAGGGGCGGGGGGGATTTTCCTGTTGTTGCTCATTTCCAAAATCCCCCTACTGTCGCTCTTTTTCAAAGGGGAAACTTGTTCTAAAATAAAGAGAAAAAAAGGAAAGGAAATGCTACCTTTGTAGCCAACTTAATTACTCTCAAAAAAAGCGACAGCGAATTAAAACAAAATTGTTTTCAGGAAGATTGAAGAAGACAGCAGGTTTCAATGTGCGTTGTATGTGGGAACATATCAACAGGAATAATTCTTTTTATCTGATAACCATTTGCGCAGAAAATAGCTATGTCTCTGGCCAAAGTCGCTGGATTACACGAAACATAAATAACAGATTCAGAGCAAATATCTATTATTCGTCTTATTGCTTTTCCAGTTAAGCCACTCCTTGGCGGGTCCAGTACAACTATGTCATATTTATTTTGATTTACCGTTTCTTTTTTTAAAAACTCTTCGGCTGACAAACAAAAAAATTCACAGTTTTCAATGCCATTATCCCTGCAATTTTCGATTGCGGTCTGAATATTGGCAGGATTATTATCAACGCCAATTACTTTTTCTGCAATCCTTGAAAGAAAAATTTCTATGGGTCCGCTTCCGCAGAATAACCCCAGTATTTTCTTATGTCTGACTGTTGACGCAAGAGAAAGAATTGTCTCATACAGTCTTGCGGCTCCCCCTGTATTTGGCTGGAAAAATGCTTCAGGATATATTTTGAAGCGCAAACCTTTTATTTTTTCTTCGATAAAAGTTCTACCGTAAATCAAGTGTTTTTTTTGAAAACTTACCACATCAGACAATTGGTCATTCTCAACCCACCAGAAGGAAACAATTTCAGGTATTTGATTGACAACGGATTTAGCAAAATCCCCCAGATTTAAATGGATGCCTGATCTTGTAGCTATTATGGCCATTATCTGACCTGTATTTTTCGCGTGTCTCAGGACAAGATGGCGGATATAACCTTTTTTTGTGAAAGGATTATATGGTTCGAGATTGTTTTGTTCAGCGTAACGGATAAAAAATGGAAACAATTTATTTACAAAATCAGCAAAAATTGGGCAACAATCAAGTTTATTAACATAGCCACGATATTTTTTTAAAGGACTATACCGCTGTCTCAGTCCAAGCACCATTTTTCCACCATTCAACCCGAATGCAAACTCCATTTTATTCCGATAATAACGCTCAACAGGTGAAGCAATCATCGGGTCAAGGTCTGGTTTAGTTTGAATTTTTCCGATTCTTGATAGTGTTTCAACCAGATATCTTGTTTTTAATTCAAGTTGAAAATCGTATTTAAGATTCTGTAATGTGCATCCGCCGCAAATACCAAAGTGAGGACAAAAAGGGTCTTCTCGAAGATTTGAGTATTTTTTGATTCCACAGTTTTCAGCAATAGAAAAATTTGATTTTTCTCTTTTTACGCGAAACCAGGCAATGTCGCCAACAGTGGCGTTTTCAATAAAAATAGTTTTACCGCTGTATTTTCCAACACCTGATGAATTCGGAAATCCAATGTCAATTATTTCTGTTTCCCTTAAATTTTTAAAATCATCAAGCATTTTTTTTAACAATCCCAAAGGTAGCCCCACAACATTATCATAACTTCCACGAATTTCTTCGACAAATTCATCTCCTATTTCCTGAACAGCATAACCTCCTGCCTTATCGAGAAAAGTATCTTTCTTTAAAAAATTAACTATCTGCTGGTCTGTCAGGTGGCGAAATTTTACATAACTTGTTTCATAATCCATGATAATTTTATTCTCTGCAGGAAAAAATAAACAACAACCTGTAATGACCCTGTGAATTGTACCGGAAAGAATTTTCAGATATTCAAAGGCGCTATTGAAATCAGAAGGTTTTCCAAAAATTCTGTTGTTCACCACAACCACCGTGTCAGCAGAGATAATAAGACAATTTTTATTGTCTATTTTCCTGCCTGCACTTTTTGCCTTTTTTTCAGCATTTAACATTGCAATCTGAGCAGGCTCGAACATTTCTTCCATTATTTCTTCAGTGTCAGGAACAACAATCTCAAAATTATCAAAAATTTGCTTGAGCAAATTTTTTCTTCGTTCTGATTGAGAAGCCAGTATTATTTTCATTTTTACAAAATTTGATTGACTGAAAGCTCGAAAAGATTTATTATATTATATCATCAGATAGGACCAGAAAAGGAGGATAGATGGTACTTAAATATCTGAACGAAGACGAACTCTTTAAGGTTGCTATGAACATTGAAAGTCAGGGAATTGAATTTTATCAGAGCGCTTTTGAAAAAGCGGCTATCGACAAAACAAAAGACATTTTTAAATTTCTCAACAGAGAAGAAAAACATCATTATGAAATCTTCAAAAAAATGGATCTTGAAATAAAGCGGATAAAATTCAGGCCTGGAGAAATTGACGAAGAAATCTCCCTGTACTTGAGAAGCCTTGTGGATTCAGGGGTTTTTGAAAACATACTCCCAAAGGAACAATGGCAAAATATCAACGACAAACAAGCGCTCAATATAGGCATTCAGGTTGAGAAAACATCCATATTATTTTATTCGGGAATAAAGGAAATAACCGAGGTTCCAACATCACTGCCTGCCCTTGATAAAATAATACAGGAAGAAAAAAACCATCTTATCGCGCTAACAACATTGTGGAAGGAAATTGATAAATAAAAGGACCCTTAATATGAAAAAAAAGCATATTATTGCGGAATTTCCTGAAGAAATTGAAAAAGCGTCTGTCTCCTTCTGGTATGTGAAAGAAGGAGAAGAAATTGAAATCGGGCAGAACCTTATCGAGTTTGTTACGGAGAAAACATCTTTTACATATGTTAGCCCGTTTTCCTGTAAGATAATAGCCTTGCTGGTTAAAGAAGGGGACGAGGTTATGAAAAACCAAAAGATAGCAGAGGTAGAAATAAGATGATGGAAATAGAATCATCCGGGATAAAGAATCTTCCAGGATACCTCTTCCAGACAATAAACGAAAGAAAACTCAAAGCGAGGCAGGCTGGCAGAGATGTGATTGATCTTGGTATGGGAAATCCTGATATGCCGCCACCCGAGCCTGTTATTGAAAAAGTTTGCGAGACGATACGCAATCCCAGGGTTCATCGGTACAGCGCGTCAAGAGGAATATCGCATCTCAGGAAGGAAATTTGCTTGTGGTATGAAAGAAGATTTGATGTAAAACTTGACCCCGAAGAAGAAGCTATAGTAACAATCGGTTCAAAAGAGGGCATAAGTCATCTCGCTCTGGCAATTTTTGAAAAGGGGGATGTTGTATTAACGCCAAATCCGACATACCCAAGCCATTTTTACAGCGTTATTATCGCAGGCGCTTCTGTCTACGATGTTCCACTTCTGCCTGACAATAATTTTCTTCCTGACCTGAGTCAGCCCATATATGATCGTTATCCATCGCCGAAAGCAATGATAGTGAGCTATCCGAATAATCCGACAACTCAGGTTGTTGACCTTGTTTTTTTTAAGGAGCTTGTCAGATTTGCAAAAAAAAATAATCTTATTATTATTCATGACCTTGCATATTCTGAAATCTGTTTTGATGGCTACCGTGCGCCAAGCTTTCTTCAGGTGGAAGGAGCAAAGGAAGTGGGAGTTGAGTTTTATTCACTTTCAAAAACATACAATATGGCGGGATGGCGTGTTGGCTTTATGGTCGGAAACAAATATATTGTAAAAGCACTTGCAAAACTTAAAAGTTATTATGATTATGGAATTTTCACGCCCATCCAGGTTGCAGCAATATGTGCTCTTAGGCTTGAACAAAAATATATTGAAAAAACAGTCGATGAGTATAAAAAAAGACGAGATGCACTGGTAAAGGGACTCAATAGAATTGGTTGGAATCTTGATAGTCCGAAAGCGACAATGTATGTATGGGCAAAGATACCTGAAAAATTCAAGCATATGAGTTCCTTTGACTTTTCTCTTTACCTCCTTGAGGAATGCGATGTTGTTGTATCTCCGGGCCTTGGCTTTGGTAAATACGGCGAAGGTTTTGTGAGAATTGCACTTGTTGAAAATGAACAGAGGATCAAGCAGGCGGTAAGATCCTTGAAAAAAATCTTTACAAAATAGAGCTTTTTCAGCAACTGAAGTATCTTTTGAAAACTTCTAAAAAGTTTTCTCCCCTTACTCTTACTGTTGTTGGTTTGACCAATTCAAAAAAAGGCCTTCTGGAAAAATTGAATGCGTCTGATGTTGATAAAAATTCTGTGATGATTTCACATTCTCCCTCTATAGTTACAGGTTTTATCTCCTTTATTCTATCTATTGCTTTAATTGTTTTTTCTCTGATAACTTCTCTTGCTTTCTCTGGAGATAAGGATATTCCACTTGTTCTTGTAATTCCCCATTTCACGATCGCTTTTTCAATGTTTGGGACATAGGACTCTGCTTCTCTGGTGGCAGCTTCGTCTCCGGTGATTAAAATGACAGGGGTTCCAAAGCATCCCGCAAGATAAATTTCAATTCCTATTTCTCCTATTTTTTCTCTGTTTAACCACATATTGACTATTTGTTTGCTTGAGTATGTATGATTGAGATTACCATTTTCAGTACCACTCATCGAATGATGAGCAAGTAAAATGATTCCGTCCCATTTCTGATCAAAAAACCATAATTGGGGACCCGGCCTTCCATGAAACAGCTTTGCGTCTTTATGTATTTTTTCTGGTAATATTCCACCAGAACCGTGTCCATCAAGGACAAGTATCTCTTTTACTCCTTTTTCAACGCAACCCGCGCAGCAAGCGTTTACCTCCTCAGTCAGAAGAGCTTTGGCGAGTTCGTAATATTTGCCGGTTGCATAGCTGTATTCAAAATCAATAACCCCTGCGACTCCTTCAAGATCTGTTGAAATCAATATTTTCATTTTTTGTTGCTCCGATACGGTATGAAAGTCAGAAATTATTTTTTGATACTATATCGATACCACCCGCCTTCCTTTTTTATTTCCTCTTCGACCTCGCCCAGGTATATGGCATCATTATGACTTAAATTATCAGTATATAGATGCACATCATAGGCGTCAAATCTATCCTGGAATTTTCCATTTTTTGGTTCAATGGTTCTTTTCTCAGATATCACTTTCAATTTTTTTATGTTTTCGGGTACCTTAATTTCAGGATTAACAACCTCTCCAGCAGTGTTGACGGCAATCAGGTAAAACTTCCCGTCTAAAATTTTTGCAGATGCCTCTATTCTTTTGTCATCGAACTTAATCTTTTCACTTGCATCTTTTCCGTGCAATACAACTTTTTCCAGGGATTTTTTCTCTTTTATCAAATAAGGCATGCCAACCCTTAAATCAGGAATGTTAACCGCTGCCCAGTGATTCGGGTCCCTTTTTCCGTATACGTAATAATGAAACCCTTTCGCGCCATAAACCATTGCCAGATAATTCATACATCTTTCTTCTATAAATGATGGACCTCTTTCATCTCTTGTCGAATAGGGCGGGCTTAACACATAGATTTTAGCATAATCAAATGCTTGAAGCGTTACACCTATAAATTTTTTGTTTTTTCCAGCATCTCTTATCTCTTTTAGGAAAAGGACTATGAAAGACATAGGTTTTTTCGTACTCCCATCAAGAAGAAAGTGGATATAAGGATCAGGGAAAAACATATCCGCGCAATCGATATATGTTTTAACTCCGTTAACCGAGTCATTTGTTATCAAAACAGGATGATACGGGTCTAACTCTTTTATCAATTCATAGGTTTGTTTTAAAATTTTTTGACCTACGTTTCTATCCTCAGGTTTGTCTTCTAAATAATAGTAGAGCAAAGCAGGATGGTCTTTTATAGAGTTTATTCTTTCTGTTATTACCGTAATTGCTTCTTCTGTTAAAAGATCCTTTCCCTCCAGGTATTTTTTTCGGTCATTACCTGCAAAAATTCCAACCACACCCAGCTGATTACTTTTGTGCGCTTCATCAAGGAATTCTCCGGCTCTGCTTCCGGCAACCACTGCGATGCCGTCTGCTTTTGTTTTTGCTATTTCTTCTGCCGGTGAGCCGCCCCACCAGATCAACGGCATCATCGGTTTTCCATTAAAGATAAGATTGAGATTTTCGTCTATATAAACTTCATTGCTTTTTGCGGGCAGCAGTTTATATAAGGGAATAGATGCCTCATACATTGTTTTCCCTTTGGCGGTTAATCTCCCGGTAATTTTATACTCTCCTGTTTTTAAATCAGGTATCTCAATTTTTAAATTCTGCGATATTTTAGGTTCTGTCACTACTTTTTTTATCAACCTGCCATCGGTATCTGAGATCAAAACCTCCTGCTTTAATTCTTTTATTTCTTCTTCCTTAAGCCCAAGCCTAATACTTAAGAGCAAACTGTCTATTTTTTGTGTTGAATAAATTGAATTCCTGTAGATAGGTTTTAATAGTTCTAAAGAAATAGGAGTGTATGTGACATTAACTGGAAAACTGGCTGAATAAATTGTTTTTCCCTGTTCGTTTATAGTTGTGAAGAGTTTGTACTGTATTGCATCCGGAAAAATTACGTTTATGTCTAAACTTTTCTCTTTTTCTGGCAAAAGCTGAAAACTTATTCTCTCTAAAACCCCAAGCTTTTTCTCAGAAACCTCTAAATTAATTTCCCTTTTTTTGTCAGTAAGGTTCTTTATTCTTCCTTTCAACCCATTCAAGTCCTGCCTTATTAAAAAACAAAAGTGGGCGGTGCAGGACTTGGCGGGTTCGCCTCTCACTGCGGCTCACCTCGGCCACCGCACAAGTCCTCGCACTTGCTCGGACTTATACGTCTTCGCTCCATTCAAGTCCTGCCTTATTAAAAAAACAAAAGTGGGCGGTGCAGGACTTGAACCTGCGGCCTTTACGATGTCAACGTAACGCTCTGGCCACCTGAGCTAACCGCCCCAAAGTATTATAACAGAAATTTGAAAAATTGAAAATTTTGTGAGAAAATTTTTTCTCGCTGGAGGATAAAAACAATGATCACACTCAAATTCAACGCCGATTTTATGGGAACCGAATATAAAATTGATAAAAAGGATCTGTTCATTGGCAGGTCTCCTGATAATGATATAACAATTCCTGATTATCGCATTTTCGAAACCCTTCCATTGATTACACAGAATGCTCGATACCGAACACTCCGACATGTTTCGAGAAGACATGCCATAATTCAATTAGTTGACGGAAAATACTACATCACAGACATTGGCAATGATGGCAAAGGCAGCAGCCACGGAACATTTATCAACAACGAACGAATAACCCCTGGCATAAGATGCGAACTTAAATCCGGTGATAGAATTAGATTTGCGGAAGTCGAGTGTCTGGTGACAATCGACTGATAAATCCCTTAATGAAACAGCCGGACGGTTTCTGACATCTTAATATTTGAAAGATTACAAAATTGGAGATATAAATGAACCTTGATAAATTTACAACCAAAAGTCAGGAAGCATTGATGCAGGCTCAAGCGCTCGCTCAAAAAAAACGGCATCAACAGATTGATGTGCCGCATCTTGCAATGAGCATGGTTGAATCTGATTTCATACAGGATTTATTCCGTCAGATGCAGGTCGATATAAATACCGTCAGGAATAAGATATCAGGTGAAATTGAAAAAATTCCGCAGGTAAACGGTTCTTCGAGCCAACTTTATATTTCTCCTACTCTCAACAGTATCCTTATTGATGCCCAAAAAGAGGCAAAAAATCTTGGTGATGAATTCATTAGCTTAGAGCATTTACTTCTTGCGCTATGTGAGGTTGAAAGTAATGTTAAGAAGATTTTAAGAGACTCCGGCGTCTTTAAAGAAAGAGTTCTGAAGTTCATAGAACAAATACGTGGGGGTGAAAGAGCGTCTGATGCATCAGCTGAGGATAGATACCAGGCGCTAAAAAAATTTACAAGAGACCTCACGGACCTTGCGGAGAAAGGCAAGATTGATCCGGTGATTGGACGGGATGAAGAAATACGACGTGTAACGCAGGTGCTGTGCAGAAGAACAAAAAACAATCCTGTACTTATAGGTGAGCCGGGGGTTGGGAAAACAGCAATAGTAGAAGGGCTTGCAAGAAGAATAGTGGCAGGCGATGTACCTGAAAGTTTAAAGAAAAAAAGAATACTGGCACTTGATCTTGGAAGCCTGGTTGCAGGTACAAAGTACAGAGGAGAATTTGAAGACAGATTGAAAGGCATACTCAGAGAAATTGAAAAAAAGCAGGGGGATATAATCCTTTTCATCGATGAACTTCATACGCTCGTCGGCGCTGGTGGCGCTGAAGGAGCGATTGATGCATCGAATATGCTAAAACCTGCTCTTGCAAGAGGAATTCTTCGTTGCATAGGAGCAACAACACTTGATGAATATAGAAAGTATATCGAAAAAGATAGAGCGCTGGAAAGGAGATTTCAACCAGTTTATGTAAAGGAACCGTCTGTTGAAGAAACAATATCTATCCTCAGGGGATTAAAAGAGAGATATGAAATTCATCACGGCGTCAAAATAACCGACAACGCCATTGTTGCGGCAGCAATACTATCGCATAGATATATTTCAGACAGATTCCTTCCAGACAAAGCCATTGATCTTATTGACGAAGCGGCAAGCCGTCTGCGAATGGAAATGGAAAGTAAACCGCAACTACTTGATGAGGTCGACAGAAAGATTATGCAGCTTGAAATTGAAAGAGAAGCCTTGAAAAAGGAAACGTCGCTGGCGTCAAAAGACAGGTTGAAAACTCTCGAAAATGAGATTGAAAACATAAAAAACAGGAAAGCAGAACTTGATACTCAATGGTTGAAAGAAAAACAGCAGATAGAAAAAATAAAAGGCATAAAGCAACAGATTGAACTTGCAAAAAAAATTATTGAAGACGCAGAAAGAAAAGGAGACCTCGGAACTGCCGCTGAATACAAATACGGAAAACTCATTGAACTTGAAAGGCAGCTGGAAAACGAAACAGAACATCTGAAAAAAAACCAGGGACAGGGGAAACTTTTGAAAGATGAAGTTGACGAAGAAGAAGTGGCAATGATAGTTTCGCGCTGGACAGGAATTCCTGTAAGCAGAATGCTCGAAGGAGAAATAGAAAAACTCATTCATCTTGAAGAGCGACTTTCTAAGAGAGTGATTGGCCAGCAAGAAGCAATAATTGCTGTTGCCAATGCAGTTAGGAGAAATAGGGCCGGACTTTCTGATCCAAAAAGACCTATTGGTTCATTTATTTTTCTGGGACCAACTGGCGTTGGTAAAACTGAATTGGCCAAAGCGCTGGCGGAATTTTTATTCAATGATGAAAATGCCATTGTAAGAATTGATATGTCCGAATATATGGAAAAATTTTCGATAAGCCGTCTTATTGGCGCTCCCCCGGGCTATGTAGGTTATGAAGAGGGCGGACAACTTACAGAAAGAGTCAGAAGAAGACCTTATACAGTTATTCTTCTGGACGAGATTGAGAAAGCACATCAGGAAGTATTCAATTTGCTTTTGCAGGTTCTTGATGAAGGAAGATTAACAGATGGGCATGGAAGAACAGTTGATTTCAGAAACACTGTGATTATTATGACATCAAATCTTGGAAGCCAGTATTTCGAAATGTTCAGGGACGAACAGGAGATTTCAAAAAAGGTTAATGAACTTCTCAAATCAAAATTCAGGCCTGAGTTTCTCAACAGGGTAGATGAGATAATACTTTTCCATAAGTTAACAAAGAACGAGCTGAAGAAAATAGTTGAAATTCAGATTTCATATCTGGCAGCCCGGCTTGCGGAGAAAAAAATCAGTATAATTCTCACTGATTCTGCGATAAACTGGCTGGCAGAAAATGGATATGACCCAAATTATGGAGCAAGGCCTTTGAAAAGATTGATTCAGAGGGAAATTGAAAATCCACTCGCATTGAAAATACTTGCGGGTGAATTCAAAGAAGGCTCAACGATAGAAATTGATGCGCAGGATGATGTGATTAAATTTAGAAGTGGGACCAGGAAAAATAAGAACTAATTTCGCTTTCTTAAAAAAATGGATTAGAACAAATCCCTGGTTGTCGACAATTCCAAAAATTCCTTTTACTCCCCTATTTCAAAAAGAGGGGCGGGGGAGATTTTTGAAAATCCCCCTATCCCCCTTTAAAAAGGGGGAGGCAGGAAGGAAGGAGGGGCGGGGGAGATTTCCAGTTGTTGCCCACTTCTGAAATCCCCCTGCTGTCCCCCTTTTACAAAGGGGGATTGTGAAGCACAAAAGAAGGAAAGGAAAAAAAGAAAAAGGTGGGTGTGAAAAATTTCCGGAGCAAAAAGACATATATTATTCAATTCATAATTTTCATAACTTCAAACCTTCGTAGTGGAAGAAAAATCCTTTGAAGAAGCGGTCTTCATATATCTTTCAAGCGAACATTGCTCATGCTTTTTGTAAAAACCAGTTCTTCTTAATAATTCATCAAAATCAACCTGGTGCGCGTCAAAATCAGGTCCGTCCACACACGCAAACATTACTTTTTCACCGACGGTTACCCGACATCCGCCGCACATTCCTGTTCCATCAACCATAATTGGATTCAAGCTTGCTATTGTTTTGATGTTGTATTTTTTTGTAATTGCAGCAACATTTTTCATCATCATAACAGGCCCTGCGCAAATAGCAAGATCCGCTCTTTCGCCGGAAGCGAGTGCATCCTCAAGAACTTTGGTAACAAAGCCTTTTGTGCCCTTGCTTCCGTCATCAGTCGCAATTAATACTTTGTCGCATATCTGATTCATTTCATTCTCAAGAATAAGAAGATTTGCGCTCCTTGCGCCCATCACAGCCCAGACAGAGTTGCCTTTATTCTTAAATTCTTTAGCCATCCAGTATATAAAAGCAGCACCCACTCCACCTGTTATGAGCACCACTCTGTCATATTTTTCTATGTGAACTGGTTTACCCAGAGGACCAGCAACATTATGAATTATTTGCCCTACTTCAAGCATGCCAAGTTGTTTTGTGGTTACTCCGACCTCCTGAAAGATAATCTCAATTGCTCCGGCATCTCTATCGGTTCCAGCGATTGTCAATGGAATTCTTTCGCTATCTTCGAGTGGCCTTAAAATGATAAACTGGCCGGGTTGCGCCTTTTCTGCAATAAATGGGTGGTAGATTCTCATCCATTTAACATCCTGTGAAAGAATCTTTTTGTCAATGACCTTATTGAAATCTTTATTAATGATACTCATCTAATCTCCCTTTTAATAAAAAAATTACAACCAGGGCCGGTATTTAATCTATTATTTTCTTCTTTTTCTGTCAAATCCCCTGCCATCCCCCTTTTTCAAAGGGGGAAACTACTTTTTTCTCCCCTCTTTCTTAAAAAGGGGCGGGGGGAGATTTTTTAATTGTTGCTCATTCTCAAAATCCCCCTTTATGAAAGGGGGAGAGTGAAATCAGAAGGAGTGGCCGGATGAAAATTTTTTAATAGATAGAAAAAACTTCTAACATGGAGCAAGTGAATAATTTTGTTCTCTTTTCCTCGCCACCTTCACTTTTGCTTCTCCCACCTCAAAAGATGTGTTATCTCGCTCAAAGTCCCGCCCTTTCTTATCTCAACTCGCAACCTGTTTTCCTTTTCAAAGACATCCATTGCCCTATTGGCAATTTCTGCTGCCTTTTGCCGGGGTACGCAAACAACTCCGTCCTGATCTCCGATAATCCAGTCGCCCGGGAGTATTTTAATAGGTCCAATTTGAACTGGAACATTTATTTCACCAAGACCTTTTGGTTCACCTGCCTGTGGACAGCAGAGCGTTGCATAAGCGGGAAATTCCAGTTTTTTAATTTCCTCAGTGTCCCTGATAGCGCCATAGATCACGACACCTGCAAGCTTCTTTTTGACAGCGCTTTCAGTTGCAAGCTCTCCCCATACTGCAGGTGGAAGTCCGCACGCATCAATGACAATGACATCATTTTCCTTTGCGATATCGACAGCTTCAACCGGTTTTGCCCAATCACCGGGATAAGTTCTTACAGTAATCGCCTGTCCGTAAAATTTTACAGGCGCACTGATTGGCCTAACGCCAGGTATCCAGCCCGCCCTGTGCATTGCGTCAGATAGATTTGCTGTGGATACCCTCGCGAATGCCTCTATCACATCTTTATCAGTATATCTTTTAAAAAAATCAGACCTTATACTTGTCCCGGTATCAATTGCTTTCCGTATAATCCTGACAGATTTTTCCGCGTCTTCGGATTTAGTGACAGCGCCGCCGATTATCAAAATGCTTGCGCCTGCCTTTATCGCGTCCACTACATTTTCAGAATTTAAGCCACCCGCTATTGCAATTGGTATGCTGATATTTTTCGCGAGCACCTTCAAAAAATCAAAGGAGATGTTACCTGTCATCTGCTGGTCAATCGGGATATGGACGCCTATGAAATCAGGTTGAAAACCTGCTACTTTCTTCGCTCTTTCAATGCTACACGCCTCTTCCATAAAGTCGACAAGTATCTTTGCGCCATAATTTCTGGCCGCATCTATTGATTCTTTGATTGTGCCATCAGAGGCATTTGCCATAACAACAACAATATCAGCCCCGCTTTTAGCCGCGATCTCAACCTCTGTCCTGCCGGCGTCAAGAACCTTCATATCAGCGACAATAATGTTGTTCGGAAATTGATTTCTGAGAGTTCTGACCGAATCAAGACCGCAGGACTTTATCAATGGCGTTCCTGCCTCAAGCCAGTCAGCTCCACCCCTTACAGCTTCTTTTGCGACCTTTAACGCGCGGTCGACATCAACAAAATCAAGCGCGATCTGAATAACTGGGTTCATTTTTGAATTTTTTTTGTTTTGAATTATAATACATTGTATCATTTTTTTCTTTTTGTAAAAAGGAGATACTATGCCATTGTTAAAAGTAGCAAAAACAGGAAACGAGATTTTCGCAGAGGCAATGCGGCAGATAAATCCAGATGTTGTCGCTGCCTACCCAATAACCCCAGCGACTGAAATTGTCCAGATCTTTTCTCAGTTTGTTGCTGATGGGCTGGTTGATACTGAATATATCGCTGTTGAAAGCGAACACAGCGCAATGAGCGCTTGCATCGGCTCTTGCGCCGCAGGAGCAAGAACAATGACAGGAACCTCGGCACAGGGCCTTGCTTTGATGTGGGAAATGCTTTACATCGCGGCAGGACTGCGACTGCCAATAGTTATGGCGGTTGTTAACAGGGCTCTTTCTGCGCCAATCAATATTCATTGCGACCATTCCGACACAATGGGTGCTCGGGATAGTGGCTGGATTCAAATTTACTCTGAAAATGTTCAGGAAGCGTACGATAATCTTATTCAGGCAATGAGGATTGCCGAGCATCCTGATGTGAAACTACCTGTAATGGTGACAACAGACGGCTTTATTTTGAGTCACTGCCTTGAGGTTGCGGAAATCCTTGATGATACCGAAGTTCAGAAATTTGTTGGGACTCCGCCAAAAAGGCGCACAGTCCTTGATTTCGAACAACCAATCACAATCGGAGCCCTTGACCTTCAGGATTATTATTTTGAACATAGAAGACAGGTCGCACAAGCAATGAATAACAGCGGAAAAGTGATAAATGAGATTGCTGAAAAATACGCAGAATTGACAGGAAGAAAATATGATTTCTTTGAAAAATATCGACTTGATGATGCTGAATACGCGATTGTTTTGATAGGTTCAACTGCTGGAACCGCAAAAGAAGTAATTGACAGGTTAAGGTCGCAGGGCAAAAAAGTCGGTCTCTTAAAAGTAAGAGTATTCAGGCCATTCGATTATTTAAAAATGAGGCAGGCGCTCGAGAATATAAAGGTGATAGGAGTTATGGACAGGGCAGATGGACTTAATTCTTTCTGCGGGCCTTTATATTCAGAAATATGCACCGCGCTTTACGAATCAGAAAAGAAGCCTATCCTGACAAACTACATTTATGGACTGGGCGGAAGGGAAGTGAAAGAAGAAGATATTGATCTAATTTTTGAAGATCTCTTCAAAGTCGGCAGGGAAGGAAAAACAGTCAACGCAAAATATATTGGAGTGCGCGAATAAAAAAGGAGAAACAAAATGCCATCATTAAAGGAACTCGCAAAAAGAAAAGAAAAATTTGTCAGCGGCCACAGATTATGTCCTGGCTGCGGCGCAGGGGTTGTAGCCCGTATGGTGATGCTTGCGATAGATAAACCAGTTGTCGTTGGTTGCGCCACTGGTTGTCTCGAAGTTTCATCTACAATATTCCCATACACAAGCTGGGATACCCCGTTTATTCATTCTGCTTTTGAAAATGCTGCAGCCACTGTAAGCGGAATAGAAACCGCGTACAGGGCGCTTAAAAAGCAGGGCAAGATCGATAAAGATGCCGTCTTTGTGGCATTTGGCGGAGACGGTGGCACTTATGACATCGGGCTTCAATCCTTATCAGGCGCAGCAGAAAGAGGCCACAGGATGCTATATGTATGTTATAACAACCAGGCTTATATGAACACAGGAATCCAAAGATCCTCTGCCACGCCAAAAGGCGCTTCAACAACAACATCTCCGGCAGGCAAAGTAATTCCAGGAAAAATTCAGTTCTCGAAAGACATAATGGCCATTATGATAGGACATAACATTCCATATGTTGCGCAAACAATTCCTGGCAGGTGGAATGACCTTGTAAACAAGGTCGAAAAAGCAATAAACACTGATGGTTTCTCTTTTATCAATGTGCTTTCTCCCTGTCGACTCGGCTGGCCTCATAAACCAGAACTTGCGATGGAAATCACAAGGATCGCGGTTGATACATGCTTCTGGCCGCT
>JAMWBU010000003.1 GCA_023819255.1 Candidatus Omnitrophota bacterium | reverse complement strand
TTTTTTGTTTTTCAACCTTGCGATAATCTTGATTTTGTTTTTGCTTTCTGCCTTTATCTCTATCTTTTCTCCTTCCTTTTTTATCTTTACATTCACCGGCCCAACCGGGGTTGATATCTCTGCCTCTATCTCTGGGTTTACCTCTGTCAGTATCGGTGATATCTCAAGATGGTCTTTCTTCCACCTGGCATTGATTGTGTGCGAGACCTCATAAGGAATATTTTGCACAAACTTGTTCTGCGTGTACCAGTATACCTGTTGATATACCTGTTGATATACCTGCTTCTTTACATACGTATCATAACATTTCTGCCACGCCTCTAAGTATCTCTTGTCTCCTGTTATCAAAGTCATAAATGTCAGAAACCTCGCCTTGTATCCTCTTACATGTTTACCTATCGGATGCCTCTGGTATGTCTCAGGGTTTCTCCTCATTTCCCACGGGTCCCCAGGGTTGTCTCCATATTTGTACTGGTATGCCCAGTAATACTCGCCGTCTTTCTCTATCTGACTATCCAGAATAAATTGCGCCCTCTTTTTCAAAAATTCCTCAACCTCTTTATCCCCAGGCTTCCTCATCAGATAATCTATCATCACATCTGCCTCAAGCAATGCCATCCAGGTCTTTGTTGTCTCATTGCCTACACCTCCCTGTATCCCTACTGCTCCTCCCTGGTCTCCTGTCGAACCATCTTCCCTTATGCACTTTATCGCCCTTGTTATTCCTTCCCTGGCCTTTTCAAGATAACAGCTTCCAACATAATCCCATAAGTACACCAGACTCCTTAAACTGGCCGCGTCTCTTCCATAGGTCCTTCTCGGCCAGTTGTGCCTGTCTATCTGATAATACCTCTCTGCCGCTGATTTAGCGCAGTCAAGCAAATATACATCCCCTGTCTCAAGATATCCATATACAAGCCCCACAACCCTGTATAATGGCGGCGCTATCGCTCCAAAGGGATATGCCTGCATCCTTATTGTTTCTGTCGCGTGATCAAATCCTATGTCCGCAAAATGATAGGCCTCATGAATACCTATCTCAAGAAATTCAAGATTGCCTGATAGATATGAGTAGAAAATTTGAGAGTAGGGAATTTCTCCTTCCCATAGGCCTCTGTTGAGTATACTATTGTCAAAATTGCCGACCATTGTCTTTTTTCTTTCAATTACTGTATCTTCCATCCGCTCCACAAATTTCATTTTCTCATTTTTTACGGCAAGCACATCATCAACCCATAAACTCCCTGTCATTGCATACCACCAGTCTGGCACTACCAGCCTTGTTATCTCTGGCTCTATCTCTCCCATCGATATCAGCATCTCCACATTACGCGCTACCCCTTCAGGAAATATCCGATCTTCTGCCTTCACTATATATCTATCCTGCCTCTTTTGCTGAACGCTGTCTCCATATATCTCTACACCTTTGTACGGCTGGTATATCATTACACCTTGTTCTGTGTACATCCTTCCAGGTTGCTGGCTGCTGACCAGATTCTTAGCAGGCTCTATGTTCAGCTCTATACCCCTGTGGCTGTATCTCGTCTTGCTTCCATCCACTTGCTCTTCTACCTGATGCGCTATGTCTCCACTGAACCCTATCACCGGTATTACATCTATCAGATCTTTACCGTGATCAAACAGATGATTGTTTATATGCCTAAGGGTCAGCTTTATCACTCCATTTGTAAATAACCACATATATACCTCTGCCCTAAGCCAGTTGTGATTGTGGTATCTTTTCTTGTGGATCGCCTCCCATATATCTTCTTCCTTCAAATCTTCATCGCTTAACCTGTCAACCTCTATAAATCCTCCTGCAATAATCCCTTCACATACAGGCCCACTCCACATCTTCTCCATCCTTACCCATTCCCACCAGTGTATCTCCCCTTTGTGCACCAATCCCATCCTTATCCCTATCTTTTTACCTTCATATCCTATCTCTATCTCATCTTCTTCTAATAACACTATTCCTGTCTTTCTCTCCTTTATCACCTTTATCTCAACCTGCGGCCCTTTGTACTCACCTTCATCTTCCCCTTCTACCACCTCTACCTTCTCCGGTATTTCCTGCTGGCTCATACCAAACATCAACTGCCTTCTAACCTTACTGGTCTCAGGCCAGTATCCCACTGGCACCACCTGCGTCTTTATCCCTTTTATCTTTCTCAATCCCTGGTCCTTTTCCCTCAATGGCAAACTTACAACACTTATCTTTACCCCTGCCTTTTTATCCTGCCTGCCCAGCACAATCGAGACATCTTTTCCCATTTTTTCTCCTTGTCGTATGAATGTGAATAATATCTCCGTCCTTTACAATACCTGTTTTTGCTTCACTTCTTAAAAGTCCTTTTTCTCTGCAGATAGAAAAAGAGCCGCAAGAAATAAAATCCTCATATTTTACTACATCCGCCCTGATAAAACCTGCGACAATATCTGTGTGGATAGCTTCTGCTGCATCAAGAACGGTTGCTCCTTCAGATAAGAGCCACGCCCTTGTTTCTTTTCCCACGATTGTATAAAACCTTAACAGCTCGGCTGCCTTAAGAAACTGGTCCCAGAATGATTCAATCTGATTTTTATCAAATGCGGCTGCGTCAATCAGGCAGAACCGGAGATTATGAAGATGGCAGAATTCATAAAAGTTGTCAGTTATTATGCTCCCATTAGCAATCACAAAAAATTTTTTCACTGTTATCAGTCCAAGTGAACCAAGAAAGGTGCTTTGCTGGCGGTCCAGTTCAATGGTTGAAAGAATTTTTTCTTTTTCAAGTGTAAAAAGACATTTTTCCAGGACTTCTTCTTCCTGTCCCTTTTTTCTTCTGCCATGTATGATATCCTGTTTTCTTTTTTCTAAAATACTCTGTATTTTTTCCTGATCTCTATAAACCATCTCAAGATACAATGAGCCAAGCTCATTGACAGGATTTCTCTCCTGTAAAAATACAGGAATAACAAAAGCAATTTTATCCTGATTAACTGCCAGTTGTATGATTTTTTCATCAAAACCAGTTCCTTCTGCGGCGCCCTTGATATCAATAAATGTTATCTCTGCTTCAGTAATTTTCTGCGGTTTTGCTATCTCTGAAATTCTCCTCAGGCGCTCATCATGGATTTTCACACTGACAGTGGCGGGCTTCAATGGGTCAAAGCTCTCATGCTTCTTGCCAGAAAGCGTATGTACGATCGTTGTTTTACCACTTCCTGAATAACCAAGTAAGACAATTTTCATATTCAGCCTTTTGGCAAGTATTTTACATAAAAACTGTGGTAAAAACAACAAACTAAGATATGTTTTTGAATCTGGCGAGAAGGAAAATTGCAGAACTTGCAAAAAAGTTCGGGAAAAATTTGATTATCCTTGCGTCATTTATACATACTGCCTTAACGATCTTTGTCTTCTTCTTGTTGCAAAAAGTGATAAAGTCCGAAATACTCAGCCATCTTATGTTTGGGCTTTCATACCACAGATAGGGCAAAGTAGAAGTAGCAGGAGTTCGCCCGAGAAAGAACACCTGAAACCTTGCTGGCCAGTATGCAAAATTAGGAACACCTATGATAGCATATCTACCTACCCTCAATGCCTCCTCAAAAACCTTTTCAAAATGCAAGACCTGCTGTAAGCTTTGATTTAATATCACATAATCAAAAGAATCTGTTTGGTATTCAGAAAGGCCGCTGTCAATATCTCCGTGAATAACGTTAAGTCCCTTCTCTATACAGAGATAAACCAATTTTTCGGAAATCTCAATCCCGTGTCCATTACAGCGTTTTGTTTTTACTAAATTTTTCAAGAGTTCTCCGTCTCCGCAACCCAGATCAAGAACCCGCGAATTTTCTTCAACCATCTGTGTTATAAGCCAGTGATCAAAAGATATCTCTAATCTATTTTTCATGGATAGTTTTTGAAAAAACTTTATTCAAAAAATGTTTTATCAAACATGTCTGTTCTCTTACTTCAAGCAGAAAAGCATCGTGTCCATATGTTGATTCTATTTCGCAATAAGAAACATTGATTCCAGCCTGCTTACATACTCTGACAATTTCTTTCGATTGATACGCAGGATAAAGCCAGTCGGATTTGAATGCAATGACAAGAATATCTCCATTAAATTTTTTTAAGTTGTTTGCCTTCTCTGAATTCTCAAGCGCATCAAAAATGTCCATTGCTTTTGTTATATAAAGATATGAATTCGCGTCGAATCTTTTTACAAAACTATTTCCGCGATAATGCAGGTACTTTTCAACCTCAAAGTTAGCCAGAAATTTAGAAGAAAATTCTTTGTTTCTTATTCTGCCAAATTTTCTTGCCATGGAAATATCGCTCATATATGTAATATGGCCTATCATCCTTGCGATCGAAAGCCCGACAGAGGGAATTTGGTGTCCATAGTAATCCCCGTCTGACCAGTTCGGATCTGCGATTATTGCCTGTCTTCCCACTTCATTGAACGCAATCTGCTGCGCCGAATGACGAAGCGCGGTTGCTATTGGTATTGCGCTTCTTATTTTTTCAGGAAAATCCGTCATCCATGCAAGAACCTGCATTCCGCCCATTGATCCTCCTGCAACACAGAGAAGTTTTTGTATACCGAGATAGTCAATCAGATGCTTCTGACACCTCACCATATCCCGTATTGTTATAGGCGGGAAACTAAGACCATAGTTTCTTTTTGTTTCAGGATTTATGCTTGATGGCCCTGTTGACCCCTTACATCCGCCGAGTATATTAGAACATATTACAAAGTATTTTGTGGTATCGAAAGCCTTGTCTGGACCTATCATATCATTCCACCAACCAGGCCTGTTCTGGTCGGCATGAAATCCGGCAGCATGAGCATCTCCGGAAAGCGCATGTAGAATAAGTATGGCATTGGTTTTATTTTTATTGAGCTTTCCGTATGTTTCATAGGCAATTGTAACAGGTCCTATCTCTTCGCCCAGGTCAAGTTTCAATCTATGCGGCGGATATGCAAAGGTAAAGTATTTTGTTTCAACAATTCCTATTTCCTGCATTTTTTCTCCTGAACCAATATCTAAGGATTTAAATAACCTTGTTTTCCTGCGCCAAACCCTGTTCTTGAAATAGCCATGTTGAAAGATATCTTTCACCGGTGTCAGGTAGTACCACTACTATCATCTTATTTCTGTTTTCTTTTCTTTTCGCGACCTCCACAGCAGCCCAGCATGCAGCTCCGCTGGAAATACCGCATAGTATTCCCTCCAATTTTGCAAGTTTTCTCGCTGTCTCACCCGCATCTTCATCTTTTACCCTTATTATTTCATCGATAATCTTTGAATTGAGCACATCAGGTATAAACCCGGCGCCTATACCCTGAATCTTATGAGACCCTGGCTCTCCTCCTGATAACACTGGTGACGCCTCTGGTTCAACAGCAATGGCTTTAAAATCCTTTTTTCTTTTCTTTATTACCTCAGCCACACCTGTAATTGTGCCACCTGTTCCGACTCCGCTAACAAGAATGTCAACTTTTCCGTCTGTATCTTTCCAGATTTCCTCTGCGGTTGTCTTTCGGTGTATCTCAGGGTTTGCTGGATTTTTGAATTGCTGAAGCATCACTGCGCCAGGTATATCCTTTAAAAGTTCTTCTGCCTTTTTTACCGCGCCTTTCATTCCTTCGCTTCCAGGGGTTAAAACAAGCTCTGCACCAAAAATCCTTAAAAGAAGTCTTCTTTCCATGCTCATTGTTTCAGGCATAGTAAGAATAAGCTTATACCCCTTTGCGGCAGCAACAAAAGCAAGAGCAATACCAGTATTTCCGCTTGTTGGCTCCACTATAACTGAATCCTTTCGAAGTAAACCTTTTTTTTCTGCATCTTCGATCATCGCAACGCCGATTCTGTCTTTAACACTGGAAAGAGGATTGAATGATTCAAGTTTTGCGACAACTATCGCGTCGATACCCTGAGTGATTTTGTTCAGCCGCACCAGAGGTGTATTACCAATGGTTTCTGTAATATCATTAAAAATTCTCATTTTCCCTCCTTTTTATATGTTTTCAAGCGCCTTTTTTATATCATAGACAATGTCGTCCACGTGTTCAAGCCCGATACATAATCTTATGAAATCAGGTGTAACACCTGTTGACAGTTGTTCTTCTGGAGACAACTGCTGGTGTGTGGTTGATGCAGGATGTATGGCCAGTGTCCTGACATCTCCAACATTCGCAACATGAGAGATCAGCTGTAAAGAGTCAATAAATCGTCTGCCGGCATCAATACCACCTTTAATACCAAAACCAACAATTGCGCCGGCGCCTTTCTTAAGATATTTCTTTACTTTTTCTTTTTCCGGACTGCTTTCAAGCCCAGGATATCTTACCCAGGAAACCTTCGGATGTTTTTCAAGAAATTCTGCGACAGTCAGAGCGTTTTCAGAATGTGCGCTCATTCTTAGATGAAGAGTTTCAAGCCCTTGAAGAAAAAGGAAAGAATTAAAAGGGGATAGAGCAGGCCCTAAATCTCTTAAAAGGTTAACCCTTGCCTTGACTATATAAGCAATATTTCCAAAAGCCTCTATAAAATTAAGTCCGTGGTAGCTGGTATCCGATTCTGAAATAAGAGGAAACTTTCCGCCTTCCCAGTTAAATCTGCCTGAATCCACAATAATACCACCTATAGAGGTTCCATGTCCTCCAATAAATTTTGTTGCAGAATAAACGATGATATCGACACCATATTCAAATGGCTGCAAAAGGTACGGCGTGACAGTGTTATCAAGTATGAAAGGAATGTTATTTTTGTGCGCTATTTCTGAAATCCTTTCCAGATCCGTAACATCAAGTTTTGGATTGCCTATGGATTCAGCATATATTGCCTTTGTTTCAGGAGTAATCAATGATTCAATCTCTTCTACTTTTTCAGACGAGAAAAACTTTACCCTGATGCCAAATTTCGGCAGTGTATAGTGAAAAAGATTGTAGGTTCCACCATAGAGATTGTCCGCAGAGATAATCTCGTCTCCTGTTTTTGCTATGTTACAGATTGCAAGTGTTATTGCTGCCTGACCACTTGCGACTGCAAGAGCTCCTGCACCTTTTTCAATGGCAGCAATTCTGTTTTCAAAGACTTCGGTTGTGGGATTCATTATTCTTGTGTAAATATTGCCGAATTCTCTTAAAGCAAATAAATTTGCGGCATGCTCTGTATTTTTGAATTGATATGAAGTTGTCTGATATATCGGCACTGCCCGAGAACCTGTCGCAGGATCTGGCCTCTGCCCGCCATGAATAAGCAGGGATTCAATTTTTAGTTTCAAAGGCTCTTTTTCCATACCTGTCTCCTGTTAAAAAAGCTTGTTTTTTTCTGTTTAATGTACCAATTCCTCATTCAAAAAATTACCGTTTATTCCTATTACAACTTTTCTTACAGGAATCTTTCTTTCTGATTGACTGACTCCTTGTTCAACAATTCTTATCAACCCTGAGCAACACGGAACCTCCATTATCACAACAGTTATTGTGCTGACCATGGCTTCATCTACAAGAAGCCTTATTTTTTCAATATAAGCTTCCTTATCATGGTCAAGCTTTGGACATGCAATAATCAATGGTTTTTCTCCCAGAATCCGGCTGTGAAAATTACCATACGCATATCCCGTGCAGTCAGCCGCAATAACAATGTCTGACTTCCTGAAACAATCAGCGTTGGGATTCACAAGACGCAACTGTATTGGCCATTGATTCAACCAGGACTTTTCATCTTTATTCATTTCTTCGGATTTTTCTTGATTTAGCAAGTTCCCTGTATCAGCGCAACATTTAGATTCACTGTTTTCATCGAAAAAAATGTCTATTTTTCTTTCCTTTAAAACTTCGAGGGCCTGTTTCAAATATTCTTTTTCTCCATGGTCATGCAGGTGTTTTAAATGCGCCCTTATAGTATTGTCTCCCTTACTGATGATGTTTTCCATTACTTTTCTCTCATCATAAGGCTCGGATAACCTTTCTGTAATCTTAAGCGCTCCATAAGGACAACTACCCACACAGGCGCCGAGCCCGTCGCAGAACAAATCACTTATGATTCTCGCTTTGCCGTCGATTACCTGTATCGCGCCTTCTGGACATTCTGGAATACATTGCCCGCAACCGGTGCATTTTTCTTCATCGATTTCTATTATTCTTCTTTTAACCCTGTTCATACACCTTTCTCCCGTTTAGCAAACATTCTATCAATTCTACATATTTTATAGAATAATAAAATTTTTGTCAAGAAACCTGTTCACTGCCTGAAAATTCTGGTGTTTAACTGTTCTTAGATTGATGATATAATGTAAAAAAAGGGGGATGAGATGAGTAGACAAACAGGTATTAACAGGGTAGTTGAGTTCACCTTCGTCGCAAAAGAAAAATTTTCTCCAGAGAGCATTGAATTCTCAGCAAGATTTGTCTCTCCTTCAGGAAAGATAATAAATGTACCCGGATTCTGGGACGGCAAAGACATATGGAAGATAAGGTATTCTTCAAATGAACCAGGTATTCACACATTTGAAACAGCTTGCGATCCTGAAATCAAAGGGCTTTCGCAACAAAAAGGCAGTTGTTCCATTGTTAAACCGAAAAAAGAAGAAAATCCTCTTTACAAGCATGGCTTCCCTTTTGTGAAAGAAGGAAAAATTGTTTATGCTGATGGAAAAAATTTTTTCTGGCTTGGAGATACATGGTGGATGGGTTTATGTAAGAGGTTAGACAAAAATGGATTCAAAACCCTTGCTCAGGATAGAATAAATAAAGGATTTACCGTTGTGCAGATTGTAGCTGGACTCTATCCTGACATGAACTGGTATGACCATCGTGGCAAAGGTGATGGTGGTTTTCCTTACTCAAAGGATTTTTCTAAATTAAATCCCGCCTATTTCAGATCCGCTGACTGGCGTATTTGTCATTTATGCGACTGCGGCATTGTGCCATGTATTGTTGGCGCCTGGGGTTATTACATCCATTGGACAGGAATTGAAACAATGAAAAGACACTGGAAAAACATTATTGCCCGATGGTCGGCATATCCAGTAATCTGGTGTATTGCAGGAGAAACAATTATGCCGTATTATCTTTCTGATAAAAGGGATCAGGATAAAGAGTTTCAAAAAAGGGCATGGACAGATGTCGCACAGTACATCAGAGAATTAGATCCATTTAAACATCCCATAACAACTCATCCAACAGATCTTGGGCACGAGCAACTGGAAAAACCCGAAATTCTTGATATCAATATGCTTCAAACAGGACACGGAAGCCATACCTCCTTTGAAGACACCTGGTCTTTTATAAGAAAGGCAAAGGAAGCCTTCCCTTTAAAACCTGTTGTAGTTGGCGAGGTCAATTATGAAGGAATAGGAGAAGCATGCAGAGAAGAAATACAAAGAATCTGCTTCTGGGGTAGTCTTCTTTCAGGCGCTTATGGATATACCTATGGGGCAAATGGCATCTGGCAGATCAACACCGAAAAAAAACCATATGGACCTTCACCCAGAGGTCGATCCTGGGGAGATACTCCCTGGCAGAGCGCTTATAAGCTACCGGGCAGCCAGCATGTTGCTACTGGCAAAAAAATCCTTGAAAAGACTGGGTGGCCTGATTTTGTCCCATGCCGGGAAAAGATTGCTTGCGAGAAAGAAAACGATTGTATTTTCGCAGCAGAAATTCCAGAAAAGATTATGGTTATTTATGCAGGTCCGAATGCATTCAATTTAGCAGGAATAAAAGCTATAAAAGGTTTGTCTCCGGGAAAGGAGTATCTCTTTGCCTTTGTCAATCCAAAAGACGCCAGGATAGTGAAAAAATTTACAATAACAACCAATCGACAAGGAGAGTGGGCTCTACCGAAAAATTACTGGTCAATGGTGCCTGTTTTTCAGGATTGGGTGATAACTTTAAAAAAGAAATGACAGGAAAAGAAAAGATACAGTGCGCATTTTCAAAAGATGGTTCAGACGAATTTGCTGTTGTAATATGTTATGAAGGCATATTTATCAGAGACCACTGGTCTACGCTGACATCTTATCCCTGGTATACTGTGCATCTTACTGATATTAAATCCCAGATAGAGTGTTATTCTGAAATACACTCTAAGATTAATCAGGACTGGTTCGTCGTGCACCCTTTTTACAGCTATGATGAGCGCGAAAATACCACAGTAAATATTTTGCAGGACAGAATACAGATAGTTGATAAGAAAACAAAAGCAACAAGAGAAGTTTTTAAGCCCGTTGTTGCTGGGTGGTCTGTCTCTGGCAGAACCCAATCAGTCACAATTGAAAAGTTTCCTGAGACAGTCTCTGATATTGAAAAACTTCTTCCAGAAAAGCCAAAGAAACTCAGCAAAGAGGAAATTTTCAAAAATGGAAGGCACGAACTTGCCCGTGCCCTGATAAAAAGGTTTCCTGACAGAATGCCTATGAGCCATGTTGCGTCACCTTTATGGAATATTTACGGGATCCTGGGATTTGAGGGATTGATGACTCTGCTTAAAACGAGTCCTGAGATTATCAAATATGGCTGTGAAAGGTTTCTTGAAATGAGCATAAGTACCTTAGAAAAGTATGTCGCTTGCGGAGCAGAACTTATCTGGATTGAGGAATGCATGACCGATATGATAAGTCCATCTGCTTTTGAAAGTTTTAATGTTCCTTATATGAAAAAGCTTGTTGGTGCCATAAAAGACCTTGGAGCTAAAAGTATCTATTACTACTGCGGTAATCCCTGGGACAGGCTTGATAAAATATTTGATATTGGTGCAGACGCTTTAGCATTTGAAGAGGGTAAAAAGGGTTTTGAGATAGACATAGAAAAGGTTGTGGACGCAGTCAATGGCAGGTTTGTTGTCTTCGGAAACCTTGATGCAATTAACCTTCTGCCATATGCTACTGCCGAAAGCCTGGAAAAAGAAATATCCCGTCAGATTAACGCAGGTAAAAGAAACAAAAGACGGTTTGTGATGTCCATAGGAAGTCCGGTGACGCCGGAAACAACTTTTGAGCAACTACAGTTATACTTCGAAATTGCCAGAAATCTGGGAACCTCTAAATGAAGAAACTTCTGGCTTTTCTCATCCACATCTTTTTGCTTCTTCCCGCGTGTTTTGCGGAAATTTTATATCTTGATGCAAACTCTTTTGATGTGGAGGGAAATGGATGGAAACCAGATCAAACTGGATACATTGCAAGACAGGCAACATGGATGAAGGTTCTTCATGGAGCAGACGGAGATTTTGAGTCAACCGCAAGCAAAAATTTTGAGATAAAAAAAGACGGCACTTACAAAATTTGGGTTCGGTATCTTCAGTCGTATTATTACAGGGGCCCTTTCACCATCACCGTATATTCTGGAGCAGATAAAATAGCAAGCAAAAATTTTGATGTCCAGAGAAAAAGCGAGTATGTGGATCTTGATTATGTCTGGGACGATTTAGAGGTGTTCCTGAAAGAAGGGACATATAGAATCGTGATAAGTAAGTATGACAGAAATTCTCCCTACTATTTCTTCACAAGAGCCATTGATTGCATTCTTATATCAGACCGATTAAACGAACCGGCCGACAACACTATGTTTGGACCCCAGATTTATCTCAGAATTACTTTTGGTCCCGGACATGAAAAACCGTTTTATATCCATATTTTTGCCAACTATTATCGCGCTCCCTGGTACGCCCATTTTGCACTGACAAACTACGGGCTTGAACAGAATGTGCAGCCCATCAAGGGACAGAAAGATCTTTTTGACAACAACCAGAAAACAGACTGGATAAATATCACAAAACTGATGTATTTTGATTCTGGTGCAAACCTTACTCTCTCCGCAAGATATTGGTATTCTGATGTCGCGCCACGACTCAATGCAAAATTTGAGTTTGCAGACAAACCAGACGAAAAAGCCATAGTTAAGACGATTGAAAGGGATGTCTATGGCTCAATGCGAATAATCATACCCCCTGACTTCAAGCAGCATCCTGAAAAATTTACAACAGATCTGGAACTGGCTATGAAATATGGTGAGATAGCAGATAGAATGAATTGGCCTGATACAGGTAAAAAACCTTCTATATTCCCATTTTTCGTCTCTGCAAATCTTCCAACTGTGCAGGAGCAAATCAGTCCTGTGGTTGCTCCTGTAGATAAAAAAACCTTTTATAGGGAATGGAAAACCCTTGATTATTTCGGGTTCTCCAATAAAGAAAAGATCATTTTGTCAACAGGAGCCTGGAATGCTGGTTTGAGAAAAAACTACTTTTGCTATTGTGGATTCGACCTCGATCAGGTAAAAAATACAGTAAAAGCAGAGGCAGAGCAATTCAAAAAAGAAAACAAAAAGGTTTCTGACATAGCGTACTGCATGCTGATGGACGAACCACAGGGCCTTTCAGTGGAACATATGATTAACTGTGAAATCTGTGCTGCCTGTTTCCGCTCATACCTTCAGGAGATGAAAATAAGCCCCTCTGTTTTAGGGCCGCAGAACCGGGAAAGTATACGACCTGTTGATAGTACACAGAGGCAAACTCAGCCAGAACTTTTCTATTACACGCAGAAATTTCGCACATACGCATTAAGCAAGCTTATCCGACAGCTCCGAGAGGAAATCGAAAATGCTTATAGAGCTAAATTCCCTGTAAATGTCAATTTTTCTGATGCGGCGGTATATGTAGCAAATTTTTCCTGCATAGGTGTCGACTATTTTGACCTGCTTGATTCAGATGATAACAACTCCCTGTGGAGCGAGGATTGGGCTAATGGCTCCTCAACAAGGCAATGCACAACCTATAACTCAGAACTTATGCGCTCTGCCGCAATGAAAAACAAACAGGTTCTCGGGCATTACCTCATTGGATATGCTGGCAGGTCGGCCTGGACAATGAAAACCTACACAGCAAGCCATGTCGCAAGGGATAACAAAATACTTAACGCATACTGGTATGGTCCTGTTTGGTCAGCGCATGAAGCAGGTCCACCATGGAATAATCATTCAATTCAGGCGCGAACCGATATGTGGCATAGCCTGGCAGAAATCGTAAGGGAAATAGGGTCGGCAGAAGACCTTCTTTATCCTGCAAAAAAAAGAAAAAGCCAGGTGGCAATTATTTACTCCTCTTCAGCGGATATATGGGAGATGGGCATTAACTACATTTACGGGTTTGAAAGAATGCATACCTGGCTGGCTCTCGCTCACAGCCAGATACCTGTGGACTTCCTTTCAGAAAAAATGATAGAAGAAGGCTGGTTGAAAGATTACAGGGTCGCCTATTTTTCTGGCACGGCGATAAATGAAAAAGCCGCATGGCAGATAAAAAAGTGGGTCGGTAAAGGTGGGATACTTGTTCTGACAGCCGGCGCGGGTATGAGAAACCAGTTTAACAAAAAAAGCGTTGTTCTGGATGAGATTTTGCCAGCTGTCCGCTCAGAACCAAAGGAGAATCAGGTTTACCTGTATAGTGGAAGATATCTCGATACTCTAACGGTGGTTGATACCGTAATAGTCCGGGATTCAGGGGCCATTGTCGATGTTGTTTCAGTAAGACAAAAACTTCTACCGCTAAAAAAAGCAGAAGTACTTGCGACCTTTTCTGATGCAACACCGGCTATAGTGAAAGGCGCTTATGGCAGGGGAAAGGTTTACTGTACTGGCTTTCTGCCCGCAGTTGCGTATATGAGAAGGGCGTTAATACACAGAAATGAAATAATGAAAGGTATAGCCAATCCTGACACAATTGAACAACCAGATCCTGGCGCAATCGTTCCTGACCAGCTTTTGATCAAGAGAGCTTTTGAGCCGTGGAACTATCCCCAACAGTACAGAGACCTTATCTGTATGCCTGTTTTCCAGGCGCGCGTTGAACTGCCTGTTAGATGTTCAAATGCTCTGGTTGATGCAGTCATAATGGACAGCGATAAAGGAAGCGTCCTTGTTCTTTCAAATTATACATTTCAGCCAATCAAAAACCTTCAAATAGAGGCAATTCCGAAGAAACGGGTAAGGAAAGTAGAAAGTGTACACTGCGGACCGCTATCTTTTTCTCTTCGCGCAGGCAGGCTCAAATTTTCTGTGCCACTGCTGGAAACCGATTTTATAAAGATTTACTACTGATTCATCGAACAAGCTTGATTTTCTTTATTTTTTCACCTGTAGCTTCCCGCAGTTTTTCCAGCAGTTCATTTTCTCTTTTGTTCAACTCAAGGACCCATGCCGAATTTTTCACCGCAACGATAAGAGTGCCTTCCGCATACTTAATGACATAGCTGTAATTTCTGGCTTCATCGCACTCCTGCGCCCAAACTTTCTCCCAATCCACAATTCCTGCATTTCTCAGCCGGGTTTCTTGAGCTGGCTTTACCTTCCATGCTTCCGGCAGAATATCCGAAATTCTTTTTTCTTTCATGTTTTCATCGGCATCGCAACATACAGATATTCCCGGTCTTCTTTTCCACAGAGTTTTGCGGGTTTAACAGGGTCTTGAAACGAGAACTCTATATGTTCCTGACTTACTGTTTTGAGAAACTGTATAATGTAATCGGGATTGAAAACAAGGGTGTTTTCAGGCCCTGCGTATTCTATACTAATCTTTTCTTCTCCAGAACCGCTATCAGGGCTTTCTATGTTCATAACCAGCAGATTTTTTCTAAAGTTCATTCTCACTGAACCAAACTTTTCAGAAGACATAAGCGAAAGTCTTTCCAGACTCTGAAGGAATTCTTCTGTTTTTATTATGGCTGTGCCCTGTTTATTAGAAGCAGGTATAACCTTTTCGTAATCAGGAAATTCTCCTTCAAGTAACTGCGATATCAATGTTGTTCTCTCTGTTTTAATCGTTATCTGATTTTTTGAGAATGAAAGGGAAACGTCTGTCTCTTTGAAAATGAGCGGAAAAACCTCTATAAGGCGAAGTGGAAGAATAATCTTAACCTTGCTTTCACCCTGAACATCCTTTTTCACAAGAGAAAGCCGACGCGTATCTGTTGCAACCATATTCAATGTATTATTCTTTTTCTCTATTAAAACTCCTCTGAAGTACATCCTTGGTTCATCTGGATTTATACAGTACACTGTTTTTTTAATCATATCCAGAAGTATCGCTGAAGAAACCATAAAACTTTCTGATTCTGTAGCACCATCCCTTTCTGCTGGTAGTTTAGGATACTCCTCCGCATTCATAAGCAGAAATTTATACTGAAAAGATTTGTTGTTTATCACAGCGCTATTTTCTTTTGTTGTAATTCTTATTTGTTGTTCCGGAATCTTTTTGATAAGAGAGATAAAATTCTTTCCTGGTATTAAAACAGTGCTTTTATCCTTTATATCACATTCAACAAAAGTTCTGAGGGTCAATTGCAAATCAGTGCTTGTTAGAGTTACTCCATCCTTCCTTCCCTCTATCATAATTCCACCAGTTGCGCCGATTAATGGTTTTGAAGGTATTATTTTTGAAATCTTTTCCAGTTCATCAAGAAGTTTTTCTTTTTCTATTACTATTTCCATATTATCTCCTTTTAACTTAGTAATAAAGTTCAGTAGTTATTGTTTATTATACCCATATACATGAAAAATTAAAGCTTACCCTGTTTATAATATGTTAACAACTATATACTCAAGATGTTAATTAATTTATTAACAATAGCCCGCATATTTTCGTCCTTCTCTATAGATGATTTAACCTTTTTGCAAGCGTGAATTACTGTTGTATGGTCTTTTCCCCCAAATTCTTCAGCAATTGATGTTAAAGAGCAGGTTGTCAATTCTCTTGCAAGATACATTGCGATCTGTCTGGGAATAACCAGATTTCTTACCCTTCTCTGGCTTTTAAGATCATGCACACTTACACGGAAATAATCTGATACAGCATCAATAATTTTCTGAATTGTGACAAGCTTTTTCTGAGAAATTATTATTTCTTTTAGATATTCTTTTGCGACATTAACATTAAGGTCTTTTTCGAACAGGGACGACACCGCAACAAGACGATTAAGCGCTCCTTCCAGTAATCTGATATTATCGCTAATATTTTCAGCAAGATAGAAAATCACATCATCGCTGAGAAAGAGATGTTTTGTTTCACATTTCTTTTTCAAAATCGCCACCCTCGTTTCAAAATCCGGTGGCTGAAGGTCAACCACAAGCCCCCACTCAAAACGGGATACAAGTCTTTTTTCAAGGTCTGCTATTTCTTTTGGCGGCTTGTCGCTCGAAAGAACAATCTGCTTCCGCTGATCATAAAGTGTATTGAAAGTGTGAAAAAATTCTTCCTGGGTTCCTTCTTTTCCTGCAAGAAAATGGATATCGTCTATCAAAAGAATGTCGGCTTTTCTGAACCTGTTTCTGAAAAGATGAGTGGTTTTGGTTTGAATGCTGTGAATGAACTGGTTGACAAAAATTTCACAGGGAAGATAAGCAACATACCCGCGAGATGCTTCATAGACCGAGTGCCCTATCGCCTGCATAAGGTGAGTTTTCCCTAATCCCACATCGCCATAAATAAAGAGAGGATTATAAGCCACTCCTGGCGATTGCGCCACAGCAAGGCTTGCCGCGTGAGCAAGTCTATTACACGGTCCCACCACGAAGTTTTCAAAAACATAGTCAGGATTCAGGTTTTCGCATGGAATATTGTTTTGATCCTTATGATTCGATTGTTCTCGCGTTGTGCTCTGTGCTTCTGGCAGAATCCACTGCAGTGTTGGGGTTCTTTCCAGCACCTCTTCAAGAACTTCTTTAAATATATCCAGAAAAGGAGCAAGTCCCTTATAAAAAATTTGATTCGGGATTTCTATATAAACGGTATGCCCATCTATCTTGTTGATTTTCAATGGCTTAAACCAGGTATCAATAACCCTTTCATTCTGCAATCTATTTCCAATCTTTGTCAACACATCTTCCCATATTTTCCACAGGTTATCCACAGCTTTATCGCTCATTTGTTAGCTCCGCAACATTTTTTATACTTCTTGCCACTTCCGCACGGACAGGGCTCGTTCCTTCCTATTTTTGTGCCAACCCTTACAGGTTGTTGTTTGACTCCTGGAACAGACGGAGCACCAGCAGAAGGTTCTGCTGTAGCGTGAGAAACAGCTACAGGTTCCTGCTGCCGCACCACATCAAACTGGTTCAATTCCTGATGTGAATAACTGGCAGGAACAAACACTCTTGCAGGAGCGCTGGCAAACGTCTTTTCAGAAACCTTTACCCTGAAGATGTGTGTAAGAACCTCCTGTCTTATAGAATCAAGCATTGCTTCGAAAAGAATGAACGCTTCCTGTTTATAGGCAACAATGACATCTCTCTGTCCATATGCCCGAAGCCCTATGCCTTCTCTTAACTCGTCTATGGACCTTAAATGGGCTTTCCATCTATGGTCTATTGCCTGAAGAAACACAAGTTTCAATATTTCACTGAAGTACTCGCCGAGTTCGTCTTTCTGCTTCCGCAGGCCCTGTTTTACGGCTTTTTTTATCTCCTGAGGGATATCGTCTCTCCATGCCTGCGCTTCTCTCAGGGTGTCAGGAATGCTAAGATTCACGCTGACATCAAAAATGTTTTTAATATGGTTTGCAAGAGCAGAAACATTCCAGCTCTCTGCTTTTGCATGAAGGTTCAAATGTTCTTCGACGGCAGAATCCACAATTTCATCGATGAAATCCTCTATGTAGCCGTCAAGATTTCTGCCGAGAAGGACATCCTGGCGGATACCATAGATTACCTTTCTTTGTTCATTCATAACATCGTCAAATTCGAGAAGCTGCTTTCTTATTTCAAAATTTCTTGCTTCCACCTTTCGCTGCGCGTTGTTTATCATTTTTGTTATTAGAGGATGTTTTATTTTTTCTCCTTCAGGAAG
This sequence comes from Candidatus Omnitrophota bacterium, assembly GCA_023819255.1. Classification (GTDB taxonomy): domain Bacteria; phylum Ratteibacteria; class UBA8468; order B48-G9; family DTJG01; genus DTJG01. Next base: position 58,845 of record JAMWBU010000003.1, on the reverse strand, counting down.
ATTACCCATCATTCCTTTAATACGGTCAGAACCGAAAATTCTCAAAAGGTCGTCTTCCATAGACAGATAAAATCTGGCTGATCCAGGATCTCCCTGCCTTCCAGATCTGCCTTTGAGCTGATTATCTATTCTTCTTGCCTCATGCCTTTCTGTGCCGATTACATGCAGACCGCAGTCAATTTTTGAACTGGTTCTGCATTCAACAAATTTCCTGCTCTTGAAGCAACTTGAGCAATCGTCCTCACATGCGATGCAGCATTTGGCTGTTCCGGTTTCAGGAGAGATGCATTGCTGTTCAACGACGCCGCTTCCCAGCACGATATCTGTGCCACGTCCTGCCATATTTGTGGCTATAGTCACGGCAAATTTCTGTCCTGCCCGGGCGATGATCTCAGCTTCCTTCTCATGATATTTTGCGTTAAGTACCTGATGCGGGATATTTTTTCTCAACAGCAGTCTGCTTAACCTCTCAGATTTTTCTATAGATGTTGTACCGACCAGTACTGGTCTGCCCTTCCTGTAAAGCTCTTCTATTTCCTGAGCGGCTGCTTCGAACTTTTCCTTTTCTGTCTTGTAAATTTCATCGTCAAATTCCCGTCTATTTAGAGGTTTGTTTGTGGGTATAACAAGGACATCAATCTTATAAATTGTTTTCAGTTCCACTGCCTCTGTCAGGGCTGTTCCCGTCATACCCGCGAGTTTTTCATAAAGGCGAAAATAATTCTGAAAAGAAATGGTGGCAAGTGTTTGATTTTCACTTTCAATCTTAACCCCTTCCTTTGCTTCTACCGCCTGATGCAGGCCGTCTGACCAGCGTCTGCCCGGCATCAATCTGCCTGTAAACTCGTCGACTATTATGACCTGTCCATCCTTAACAATGTACTGGTCGTCCCTTTTGTAAAAATTGTGGGCTCGCAAAGACTGGATGATGTGATGAACTGTTTCTGTGTTAGATATATCATAAAGGTTTTGAACGTTAAGCATTTTTTCGCATTTAGAAACACCCTGGTCTGTCAGACTGGCTGTATGGCTTTCTTCGTCAATAGTGTAATCCTCATCTTTTTTTAACCTTCTGACAACCCTGTCGATGTCATAATAAAGAGACACAGATTCTTCAGAAGGACCTGAAATAATCAAAGGCGTTCTTGCCTCATCTATAAGAATACTGTCTACTTCATCAACAATCGCGTAGTAAAGTTCTCTCTGAACCTGGTCCTCAAGCCGCCATGCCATATTGTCTCTAAGGTAATCGAAGCCAAACTCGTTGTTTGTGCCATAGGTAATGTCGCAGGAATATGCTTTTCTTCTTTCAGGCGGTTGCAAATCGTGCTGGATGAGACCCACCGTAAGACCCAGCGCCTCAAAAACAGGCCCCATCCAGAATCTATCTCTTTTTGCAAGGTAGTCATTAACTGTTACAAGGTGGCAGCCCCTTCCAGTGAGCGCATTGAGATACAGAGGAAGGGTTGCGACTAATGTTTTTCCTTCGCCTGTGGCCATCTCGGCAACATGGCCTCTGTGAAGAACAACCCCGCCGACAATCTGGCAGTCAAAATGGCGCATGTTAATGATACGTTTTGATGTTTCTCTCACAACAGCGAATGATTCAGGCAGGATGTCGTCGAGCGTGGCTCCTTTTTTCAATCTTTCTCTGAACTCGCCTGTTTTCGCTCTGAGCTGATCAAGCGACAATCTCTGAATGTCTGATTCCAGGGCATTGACCTTTTTCAGGATTTCAACCAGCTCATTCATGAATGAGACCTTATTCCTGTTAAGAACCCTGTTAATGAAAAGTCGGGTCCCTGGATTAAGGATAGTCAGTCTTTTAAGAAAATTCTGATAATAGTCCATAGGAAATCTTCTCGCGTGCCGGGGGGCAGAATCGAACTGCCCACGCCAGCCTTTTCAGGGCTGCGCTCTACCACTGAGCTACCCCGGCCCGACATGGAAATAAAAACGGGTAAATTTCAACCAAATCAGTTTCTCATGTTTCCTGTAAAAAGTCAAATTTTCTTCGTGGCACAAAAACCTATTTTATATTATAATAATACGCAAGGGAAAACAGCAAATTTACCTGGGGGTTTTCATGAAAATTCTCGCGATAGCAGGAAGCAAGAATCCTGAAGGAAAAACAAGTTTGTGTGTGATGTCCTTTTTTTTAGAAATCGCGAAAGAACACCAGTGTGAAACGATATTGCTGACAGAAAAGAAATTGGAACTTTGCAGGCAATGCGATTTTAATGGATGGGGATTATGTAGAACTGAAGGTAGATGTGTTATAGAGGACGATTTTGAAAAAATTGTAAACAGGATAAGGAAAGCAGATGCAGTGGTTTTTTTTACACCTGTCTATTTTGGAGATATGAGCGAGAGCATAAAATGCTTTCTCGACAGGTTGAGAAGAATCACAAGACACCCTCAGGGTAAGAATGGCATTTATGAAAAGCCCACAATTGGAGTGTGCGTTGCCGGCGGAGGCGGGGGTGGCGCAGTTAGCTGTTGCTTTTTTATGGAAAGGGTTCTTGCGACATGCGGATTTTCAGTAGAGGATATGATACCCTGCAGAAGGCAGAACCTTTCATTGAAAAGCAGCATACTTACTTCCACAGGAAAGTGGTTTGTGCAGCAGCTTTCTTTAGAGAACCCTGAAGGCAGAAATGGATGAAATTTTCGAAAATTTTACGGAAGCGGGCTGTTTTCCTATACTGATCTGGGCCGGATATGTCAAAAAGAAATAGTCCATTTTCCCTGCAAAGGATGCTGATAATTATTTCAGGAATAATCGCGATTGTCTATGCTCTTGAGCTTTATTTTGTCCAGAGGAGCAAGCTTTTAATGTACCAGAAAGAAATAGAGAAGCTGAAGGAGGAAAATGCTATGCTTGAAAAAACGCTTAAAAAAGCAGAAACATCTTTTATGACAGAAAAAATTGCGAGAGAACAGCTTGGAATGATGAAGCCAGGCGAATACAAAATACTTTTGAAAGGAAATAAGAATGTTTCCGATAAAGTTCGTTAGAGAAAATCTGAATCTTTTGAAACAAGCCTCAGAGAGTAAAAATATAAGCGTCGACTGGGCCTTTTTCCAGCGCAAGGAGAACGAAAGAAGACAGATTATTCAGTCTCTGGAAGGCGAGAAAAGGACGCATAAAGAAATGAGCGTGGAACTGGCAACGCTTAAACAGCAGGGAAAGCCCGTTGATGCCCTTTTGAAACAGGCAAAAGAACTATCCCTGGTTATAAAAGAAAAAGAGGCGCGTCTCGCGGAGATAGAAAAAAACCTGGAAGAATTTCTCGCCAGCATACCAAACATTCCGCATAAAGATGTTCCTCTTGGCAGGACAGCGCAGGATAATCTTATAGTCAGGACATGGGGCGAGGTCCAGACGCCGTCTTTTGAAGTGATGCCGCATTATGAGATCGGCTCGAAACTCGGGATTCTTCAGCTTGAAAGAGGAGCGAGAATGACAGGCAGCTTCTTCCCTGTTTTTGCAGGCAAAGGAGCGCTTCTTGTAAGGGCCCTGATAAATTTTATGCTGGATCTGCACACAAAAAACGGATTTTATGAAATCTGGCCGCCTTCGCTGGTGAATAGAAAGAGTATGTTCGGGACAGGTCAGATTCCACTTCTTGAAGAAGATATGTACCGTCTTAATGATGAAGATCTTTTTTTAATTCCAACCGCAGAAGTTCCTGTAACAAACTATCATAGGGAAGAGATTATTCCTGAAGAGCGGCTTCCATTGAGATATTGCGCATATACACCTTGTTTCAGAAGGGAAGCAGGAGCCTATGGCAGGGACACAAGAGGTCTTGTTCGCCTCCATCAATTTGATAAGGTGGAACTGGTGATTTTTTCAAAACCAGAAAAGTCTTATGAGGAACACGAGTTTCTTGTGAATGAAGCTGAAAAGGTTTTGCAGTTGCTCGGATTTGCTTACAGGGTTGTTCTTTTATGCACGGGAGATATGAGTTTTGCTGCCAGCAAATGCTATGATCTTGAGGTATGGACACCAGGCTTGAATCGATGGCTTGAGGTTTCTTCCTGTTCAAATTTTGAAGCGTTTCAAGCCAGAAGGGCTGAAATCAGGTACAGGACAAAATCTGGTAAAACAGATTATGTCCACACGCTCAATGGTTCAGGAATAGCGCTGCCAAGAACGATCATCGCCATCATGGAAAACTATCAGACAGAAAAAGGTACGATAACGGTTCCAGAAGTACTCAGACCCTATATGTCAGGAATAAGCGAGATTTCCTGAAATCTCAGGCATGGAAATGGAAAAATTGAAAGAGCTCTCAAAGAAAATGGTGCAGGATGCTGTTGCGTGGAGAAGACATTTCCACCAGTTTCCTGAGCTATCAAACCAGGAATACAGAACGTCTGAAAAAATTCGGGAGATTCTAGATAAATTTGGAATCAAATATAAAAAAGCCGCTGGTACAGGAGTAATAGCTGAAATTCAGGGTGCCGGGAAAGATATTATCGGGCTTCGAGCAGATATGGACGCTCTTCCGGTTAAGGAGGAGCCCTCCCTTGAATTTGCTTCAGAAAACGACGGAGTTATGCATGCGTGCGGTCATGATGCTCATATGGCAATTGCTCTTGGTGTCGCCGGGGTTTTTTCAAAGATTAAGCCATTACCCTTTTCTATCAGATTTATTTTCCAGCCATCAGAGGAATCCCTTCCATGCGGAGCGCCGCGAATGATAAAAGAAGGAGCGCTGAATGGTATGAAATGTTTGATAGGATTTCATGTCTGGGCAGGCCTGGAAACAGGAACATTTTCTGTCATCAGCGGACCTGTTATGGCGTCTGCTGACAGGTTTAAAATTCTGATAAAAGGCAAAGGAGGACATGGCGCCAGCCCCCATACGGCAATTGACCCTATCGTTGCTTCGGCGTATTTTATAAGCCAGTTGCAGTCGATTGTTAGCAGAAAGAGCGCTCCAGTAGAACCCCTTGTGATATCTGTTGGAAAAATTTCAGCAGGAGACGCATTTAATGTTATCCCGGAGCAGGCGGAACTTGTTGGAACAGTCAGAACTTTAAACTCAAAACAGAATGCTCTGGCGCAAAAGTGGATTAAAAAGTTGCTCAAAGGACTGGAACAGGGTACTGGAGTGAAAACTGCGCTTGAATATGAAGGTTTTGTACCTGTGACAATCAATGACAGAGCTCTTTCCGAAAAAGTCGTAGACATTCTTTTAAACAATTTTGGAAAAGCCGCTGTTAAAACAGACGAAAAACCGACGATGGGAAGCGAAGATTTTTCTTTTTATAGCCAGATTATACCCTGTTGTTATTTCAATATTGGATGCGGGAGATCTGAGTTTTTTCATCATAGCAGCAGGTTCAACTTAGACGAGAAGTGCATAGGATATGGTATTCAATCTCTATCAAATATCCTGTGGGAAATTGGTTCTCAAAAATAGGAGGCGCTATGGCAAATGTGAGGTTTGCTCTTGCAGTGGTCAAGGGAAGGGATGGCGTAAACCACGCCGGGCTTTGTATGATAATTGATTCTGAGAAGTGGTTTGCATTCAATGATATGCTTGGATTGTGTTTCAGAAGAACTACTGAAACAGGCGCAGAAGATATTTCTGTAGACGAGATGAAGAGAAAATATGCGGGCATATACAAGTTGATAGCCGGAAAGTGGACGCAACTTACAGCGCTTTTGAAGGGTGAAGATTCAAAGATGGACAGTCAATTATAATTATTGCCATATTATAATAGCTCAAAAAAGGAGAACAAATGCCACCGAGGCGAGACATAAAGAAGGTGCTAATAATTGGTTCGGGTCCCATTGTAATTGGTCAGGCGTGCGAATTTGACTATTCTGGAACGCAGGCATGCAAGGCATTGAGGCAGCTGGGTTATGAGATTGTTCTGGTGAATTCAAATCCTGCAACAATTATGACTGATCCGGAAATGGCTGATGAGACCTACATTGAGCCACTTACCCCGCGTACACTTGAAAGCATCATAGAGAAAGAAAGACCTGATGCACTTTTGCCCAATCTTGGGGGCCAAACTGGTCTGAATTTAAGTTCAGTACTTCATAAAGCAGGAATTCTTGAAAAATACGGAGTGAAAATCATAGGGGTTGAGGCAGATGCCATTGAAAGAGGTGAAGACCGTATAATTTTCAAGGAGACAATGAAGAAACTCGGGATCCCAATGCCTGAAAGCGCTCCTGCCTTTTCAGTTGAAGAAGCAGAAAAAATCGCTGATAAGCTTGGATATCCTGTTGTTATAAGACCCGCATACACTCTTGGTGGCACTGGCGGAGGACTGGTTTATAACAGGGATGAGCTGAAAGTTGTTGCGGCAAGAGGGTTGTCTGCCAGCCTTGTTGGTCAAATACTTGTTGAGGAAAGCGTTCTGGGATGGGAAGAACTGGAGCTGGAGGTTGTAAGGGATTCAAAAAACCAGATGATTACAGTATGTTTTATTGAGAACGTTGATGCAATGGGGGTTCATACAGGAGATTCATTCTGTGTTGCTCCAATGCTTACAATCGATGAAAAACTTCAACAAAAACTTCAGCAGTATTCTTTCAAAATTGTTGAGGCGATAAAAGTCATAGGTGGAACAAATATCCAGTTTGCCCATGACCCTGAAACAGGAAGGGTTGTGGTAATAGAAATCAATCCGAGGACTTCCCGCTCTTCTGCCCTGGCGTCCAAGGCAACAGGGTTTCCAATAGCTCTTATATCAGCAAAGCTTGCAGCAGGACTGACCCTGGATGAAATTCCATACTGGAAAGAAGGCACCCTTGATAAGTACAAGCCATCAGGCGATTATGTGGTTGTGAAGTTTGCAAGATGGGCGTTTGAAAAATTTAAAGATGTGAAAGATGAACTTGGCACTCAGATGCGCGCTGTTGGCGAGGTGATGAGCATAGGAAAAACATATAAAGAAGCCCTTCAAAAATCCATCAGGTCTCTGGAAACAGGCAGATACGGAATTGGTTTTGCAAAGAATTTCCATGAATTGACAATTGATGAGCTAATGGATAAGCTCTCTTACCCAACAAGCGAAAGGCAGTTTATTATGTATGAGGCGCTCAGAAAGGGTGCCTCAATCGAACAACTTTATAGAAAGACTTACATAAAACCATGGTTTATACAGCAGATGAAGGAGCTGGTTGAGCTCGAAGAAGAGATTCTGAAATACAAAGGTAAGACAATTCCTGATGTTTTGCTTGAAAAGGCGAAAAAAGATGGATTTTCTGATAAGTATCTTTCAATTCTTCTTGGCATTCCCGAGACAGACATCAGGAATAGAAGAACATCAATTAATATTGTTCAGGCATGGGATGCAGTGCCTGTATGCGGGGTGGAAAACGCAGCATATTTCTATTCAACATATAATGGGCCTGACAGGGTGAAGGTTTCTAACAAGAAAAAGGTGATAATTCTTGGCGGAGGACCAAACAGGATAGGCCAGGGTATAGAGTTTGATTATTGCTGCGTCCATGCTGCTTTTGCTTTTAAGGAAGAAGGTTATGAAACAATTATGATTAACTGCAATCCAGAAACGGTTTCAACCGACTACGACACCTCTGACAGGTTGTATTTTGAGCCATTGACTGTAGAAGATGTTGTCAGCATTTATGAGAAAGAAAAACCCTTAGGCGCCATAGTTCAGTTTGGCGGGCAAACGCCTTTAAATATAGCAAGGGAGCTTGAAGTATCCGGAGTAAAGATACTTGGCACAAGTGTTGACACAATTGATCTTGCTGAAGACAGGGATAGATTCAGAAAAATGATGGAACGGCTCAATATACCAATGCCAGCGTCAGGGATGGCTTCCAGTGAACAAGAGGCGATTGAAATTGCTAAAAGAATTGGATATCCACTGATGGTCAGGCCATCATATGTGCTTGGTGGAAGAGGAATGGAGATCGTTTATGACCAGCAGATGCTTAAGGAATATGTCGCAGCAGCGGTTGGAGTCACTCCGGAACGGCCAATTCTGATTGACAAGTTTCTTGAAAATGCTGTGGAAACTGAGGCAGATGCCCTTTGTGATGGAATAGACGCCTTTGTTCCCGCTGTTATGGAGCACATAGAACAGGCGGGAATCCATTCTGGCGATTCTGCCTGCGTGATTCCTCCCATAGGTATCTCTCACAAGCATCTTGAGACGATTTATCACTACACCGAGATTATTGCCAGAGAGTTGAAAGTCGTGGGGCTTATTAACATACAGTACGCAATATGCAATGATACTGTTTATGTCCTGGAAGCAAATCCCAGGGCTTCAAGAACAGTCCCGCTGGTCTCAAAAGTATGTGGCATTCCTATGGCAAAAATCGCTACAAAGCTCGCTATAGGTAAGAAACTGAAGGATATGCATCCTGTGAGAAGACGATTTTCTCATTTTGGAGTCAAAGAAGCGGTTTTTCCTTTCAATATGTTTCCTGAAGTGGATCCTGTTTTAGGACCTGAGATGCGTTCGACCGGAGAAGTTCTTGGCATGGCAGACACTTTTGGCGTAGCTTTCTATAAGGCAGAAGAAGCAGCGAATCAATGCCTTCCTTTGAAAGGAGCAGTTTTAATCACAGTAGCAGACAGAGAAAAGCAGTTCATTCCGAGCGTCGCAAAAAAATTTCAAGAACTCGGATACAAAGTTTATGCCACGAAGGGGACAGGGGAAATTCTTAAAAAGGTTGGCATACCATATGAAATAGCATGGAAACTTCACGAACAAAGACCAAATATCGTCGACCTCATTAAAAACGGACAGATTCAACTTATTATCAATACCCCAGCGGGAAAACAAAGTCAGTACGATGACTCCTACATCAGGAAAAATGCAATAAAATACAGAATACCATACATTACAACAGTTGCAGCTGCGCACGCAGCAGCAAGAGGAATAGAAGCAATGGTAAAATCAAAAAACAGCTATGAGGTAAAATCTCTGAAGGAATATCACAAAGAGATTTTAGAAAGTCCGCTGGACAGCTAAAACTATTAAGAATCTGACTTTTTTATTGCTAAAATCAAGGGTAGTGGCCTGATTCTGTGTATCCACAGAATCCTATCAGAGGGGCTATTGACAATTCTTATGCAACCTTTCTCGTCAGATATGCCCATAATGCTGCTGCCGCCGCCATCCATCAGTGCAACATCATAGCAGCCAAGGCCTATCATAAACTCAGCAAGCTCATAATGACTCATTCCTTCGCTGAAACCCTTCTGTCTTCCATCGGCGACAACAAGCCATACAATATAACCGGTCTGGTCTATGCCAATGCCTGTCAGCGGATTAAGAGTTTCATTTTGTTTTGGAATTATCTGGCGCTCTTTAACTATCTGGTACCAGCCAGCAACTCCTTCTGACATAATTTTTTCATCAGGTTTTTGAGAGATATAAAATCTACCAGTGCTGTCTGTCCATACAGAAACGCAGCCGTCTCCAGCAGGGCTAATTAACCTGCCACCTGTTGCGGCAAGTCCTGTGATATCAACAGGCTGGCCATCATACCAGTTCCTATTTCTTTTTCCTTTTTCGTCAGGGAAACTATCCCATGGGTTCGTATTAACAAAAGCAATCACATTTTTATCCTTAGCAAGCTCAAGTGGGTTTGTAAGAACTGCTTCTGCTTGTCCTGGGCCATCAGGGTCTTTTGCCGGAATAACAACAGGTTTAACAGAACCTTTTTGTAAATCTATCTTAAGCGCATGTATCCTGATAGGTCGTGGCTGATTTAACTGGTGGAAGCTGTATTGTATGCCATATTGAGAAAGATGTGAAAATTGCTCTGCAAGGCACAGAAATACAAAGAAAAAGCAAAAAGAAATAAATGTTCTTAAAGTTTTCATTTTCACCCCCTATAGTTCCAAAACTTTCTTGAAGTTTCCTGCAAAAAAATCTTTATAAAAATTTTCCTGCAATTTTTCAAAAAGGGCGCCATAAATATAAACGGCAGGATTATTGACTGGATAATCAGAGCCAAAAAGAAGTTTCTTTCTTCCCGCGATACTGGCGGCTTTTTTAAGCATTCCATACCTGTCAATGCCTGTTCCAGAGCAATCAAGATACAGGTTTTTAATTTGTGCCACAGCCTTAATTCGGCTTTCAAAAACATCCCTTTCCCAGGGATGCGCAAGGACAAATTTAGTTTCAGGCATACTTTTGCACAGTTTTTCCACAACATAGATATCAGAGCAATGAAGATTCACGACAGCATTGAATTTTGCAATGGTCCTCATAATCTGCATCATATTCCTGGATGTGTAATTATTTTCATAGCCCATTAAGTATCCAACAAGCTCGCCAATCCATTTAACGTCATGCCTGCCGCAGCATCTTTCTATCTCTTTACAGGACTGGTCAGGAAAATCCGGGTGTATTTGAATTCCAGGAATATAGAAATCAGGGTATCTGTCCCGTATGGAAAGGGCAGCATCATTGAGATGTTTTATCACATCAAAGGATACAGGTTTTCCAGAAACAATAATGCTTCCGCATGCCTTTGTGATACCTGCTCTTTTCAGGTCATCGAACTGTTTTCTAATGCTTCCAGATCTGTGATACCAGCAAAAATCTGTTTTTCTATCAATTGCAGGATGGATGTGGCAGTCGATAATTTCAGAGAATTTCATTTCAAATCCTTTTTGTTTTTTGATACCTTTCTGAAGGCGTCAAGAATCTGTTCAAGGTATTCCTGGTCAAACTCGATATCTCTCAGAGGATTGATTGATATTCTTTCAAAAAGAACCTTTTCTGCCGCAGGATAATCCTGAATCTTGTATTCAGGATGGTTTTTAAGAAAATGATACCAGAGCACTCTTGCTGGATGATTTTCCCTGTCATTAAGCAGGTTCTGGCGTACAAGTGGAATATAACCAGGTCTTCCGGATGCCGCCTCCACGCCTTCTGCGCGCAACGCTTCAATAATTCTGGCTCTTGGTATTTCCTTGAAGTACCCAAGGTCGCATCTAATCAAGAAATTCAGCCAGCCAAGCCTTGTGACATAAGGCGCAACATACGCTCCTGCAAAACCTTCAATTCTGTCAAGGCCATTGTTTATGTACCAGCAGTTTTTCATCTGCAAGGCATTTCTTTCATCAAGGTATTTCAGTTCAACAAGAGCCATCGCAGCAGCAAATGGATGGATTCTATACTTGAAGCCAGCATTCATAAAAGGAATGGTTTCAGCATTTCCTTTGTATCTGTCATATGTCGATGAAAGACAAGAAAACCTTTCATAATGGCCAAGAATTATTGCCTGCTGGTAATAATTCTTGCTGTTGGTGGTAAAAAGACCTGCCTCACCTCCTGTCATCAGCTTGCTTCCCTGCAAGCTGAAACACCCTATGTCGCCGAGAGAACCTGTTTTTCTTCCTTTGTATTCACATCCATGCGAATGTGAAGCATCTTCAATTACAGCAAGATTGTGTTTTTCTGCGATTTCATTTATCCTGTCCATATCAGCAGGATGGCCATAACAGTGTGTTACGCAGATTGCCTTTGTTCTTGATGTGATCTTTTCTTCAATTTCAGAAGGATTGATATTCAAACTCAGAGGGTCAATGTCGCAAAAAATCGGTATTCCGCCAGCGCATATAATCGGGGTTACTCCAAGATGCCAGGTGTGTACGCTTGTTATTATTTCATCCCCAGGTTCCTCTATCACAGAGAAAAACGCACTGTGGAGGGTCGCAGTGCCATTGTTCATAGCAAGGCAATATTTTGCTCCAACATAATCCGCCCATCTTTCCTCAAGTTCTTTTACACAGGGAGATTGAGAAGTTTCTCTTTTTCTCAATAGCTGCAAAACAAGCGTTTCCTGTTCTTTTAACATTTCATCAAATAACCCTGATTTTTTCGGTTTCTTCCTTACTGCTTTCTTCCCGCCATTTATTGCAAGCTCTGGCATTTGTCCTCCCTGCTTTGACAGATTATAACACATATTATTCTTATGTTATTATGTTGGAAGAGGAAAAAATGGTGTCCAGCAAAGACTATATGAAATTGATTGAGCGCTGGTTGGGGTTTGCCAGGGGCCTTGTTCGCCAAGTCGGGGGTAGGCCTGAACTTGAATATTTTGGCACTGGCTACAATAACTGGGCAGTTCAAACCCATCAGAAGGCTTTTTCGGCTTTTGCGGTATGCGCGGTAGACCCTGACCTTGACGAGAAAAACTGTCAGATGAAAAGAGATGAAATTCTATATCACGCGCTGAAAATGCTTCGATTCAATCTTGAAACCCATATACAGGGAAGCTTTTTTTGCCTTGATGGAACAAAATGGGGACACACCTGGATAAGCGCGCTTGGAATTGAAAGAATGATGCATGGCATAGACGCAATTAAAGAATACCTGACAGATTATGACCGGAAATTGCTTGAAAAGGTGATGGTTTCAGAATCTGACTGGCTCGTTGACGATTATTTCAGGGATATGCCGGAAAGAAAAGGTGAGGTTCTTGCAGGGAAAACCATTCACAACCATCCTGAAAGCAATATCTGGAATGGCGCTCATCTTCTCAGGACAGTCTTGTTGTTTCCTGATGTAAAAAGGAAAAAAGAATACATTGAGAAGGCTACAACCTTTATTATAAACGGAATATCAATTTCCTCTGACGCAAAATGCAAAGAACCTGTCAATGGAAAACCTGTTTCTTACTGGTACAGGGGAGATAATTTCTTTCCTTCTTTTGCTCTCAATCATCACGGATACCTGAATACTGGTTATATGGTGATATGCCTGTCTAACATTGCAATGCTTCACTTTGCCTGCAAAAAAGCAAATATCAAGCCGCCGGATTTTATTTACAGACACATTGACAGGTTGTGGAAACTTGTGAAAAGTTTTACATTTTCTGATGGAAGATTATGCAGGATAGGCGGAGATACCAGAATCAGGTACTGCTATTGTCAGGACTATGCAATACCTGTCTGGCTTTTGATCAGAGATTTATATGGTGATAGTGACTGTGAAAATTTTGAAAAGGGCTGGCTTGAAATAATAAGAAAAGAAATGGATGCCAATAAAGATGGCTCCTTTCTTTCCATAAGATGTCAGGATCTTTATGAAAGGGCGCCAATCTATTATGCCCGCCTTGAAACAGACAGGGCCTGCACACTGTCAATGGCGGCATACTGGAAAAGAATTTTTAGTCATTTCAACCAGAGAAAGCCGATAAAGATTTCCGGCATAAAGCAGTGGTATGACAGGCATCACGGCGCCTGTTTTGTCCGTGGGAAAAACAGGATTGCTTCCTGGTGCTGGTTGGCAGCGCAGCCGCCTCAGGGGCTTTGTGTTCCTTCAAATAGAAGCGATTTTGCGGAGTGGAGACACAATCTGGCTGGCGTTATTGGCGGCTATGGAAGAATAAATTTTCAATCTTTGGTTTATCACAAAGAGTTTGTCTTTGATAATGGATTTGCTGTTTACGGAGAAACAAAAGTATGTTCAGAATCTTTTCTTTCAGAGGGACACAAACCAGAAGTTCTCGCAAAAAACAACATAGTTTTTGTGGCTCTGCCTGATGACACAACATGCATTGTGATGCAGAGATCCGTTGCCATTATGCCGGAAACATTTTTATATCGGGCGAAAGGCCTATTTTTGAACATACCAAACGACATTTTCAATGGATGTGAAAGAACCTACTGGTTTGAAGGCGGCAATAAGAAAATAAAAGGGCCATCTGAAAAACAGGAAATAATTAGGATTCAATCAGGTTGGCTTAATGTTGATAACCGCCTTGGCATTGTTTCTGTTTACGGTGGAGACTCTTTTACAATTTTCAGACCTGCAAAAAGGCAGGCAGGTCTGAATCTGAATCAGTTTGAAGCAGAAGCAATCAGCACAGGCCTTTTTGCGGATGAGATATGTTATCCATACAGAGAAAAAATTGCTGTTAGAAAGGATAGTAGCATCTTTGACATATGTTGCGTTGTTCTTGCTGGAAAAAATCGCAGGGAAACGCAGCGATTTTTCAGGAAGGGATTCTGGATACCTGAAATAGAGACAGATTGCGTTGTAAAAGCAATTGGAATAACGGGCTTTGATGGAAAAAAATATCTTGTTCTGGCAAATTATGGCAGAAAACAAAGCAGTGTTAAGATAAAGTTGCCTGGCTATAAAAAAGCAAAGAGATTTTTCAAAAACAAGAATTTTTCAATTTCAAATGAATGGCTCTGTCTTGATTTGAAAAACATTGAACTACTGGTTGTTAAATAGTCAAATTCTCCTGCTGTCATAAGCCCAGTGCAAGAGCGCCTGCCTTTGTTTTTTGCGGCAGTTTAAATCCCCGGGCTTGCAGTTTTTTTTAATCTGCTGGATATGTCTTTTCATTGCCTTCCATCTTTTAATCTGCCTTTCATCATCAGGGTGTCTTCTGCCCATATAATAACGGCAGTACCACTGAAACCAGCCGCGCGGATCATCAGGGTGAATCCATCCTTTTTCCTGCCATACCTTCAGCGGCTGTGAGGCATCAACCTTAAAAAAGTTCAAACTTTTGCTATGGCCGGGAACACCTTCAGGATGAAGCTTTGCATTTTTAAACCAGGATTTCGGAAACTCATTTCCGCAGTCCCTCATATATCTTCCTCCAAAGACACCGAGAGCCAGCATCTTCGCAGGAGTTAACTCAGGCTTAAAATCAGGATGAAAGTTTTTTCCAGCAGGTTCTACAAGATAATACCTGTAGTTTTTTTGCATCTTATCATTCACTACAATGAGCTTTTTTCTCATCAGACTTTACCTTTTTCAACATATTTTAACAAGAAACACCCAATAAATCCACCCAACTTACGCAATCTGATGGTAATTTTTTAAATACCTGTGCTATCTCCTGTTGAAACCTGAAAGGAAAAAAAGTAAGATATAGGCGTACTGGATAACGAGAAAAATATAATGCAAAATTCTGAAACAGGAATCAGTTCAATTATTGAGAAGGCAAAAAAAAGCGGGCTTGAAGCAAGCATGCTTTATGAGTGTGTGATTGAGCTTTCTTCAGAAGGCCTTCTTACAGCTTCCTGCATCAATGCTGCGGCCGGGATTTTGTTTTCTGACCTCGGGCTGCCCGGCTATTTCTTCAGGGGACTATCAAAAGAATCATTGAAAACTGTGCTGAAGACAATTGCGAACAACCTGCAGTTTGAAAATAATCAGTATGTGTTAAGAAGCGAGGTTTCAGAGGTTCCATTGAGAGTTGAAGGCGGAGTACAGGTAAGAATCGCTACTGATGAAAATCGGGACAGGATGGAGGCAGTTTTGAATCCTGTTATGTCAGGGCACAGGATTGAATATTATTTCGGAAAGGAGCATCATTACTACACCTACATAATAAGGCCTGAAAGGTGCAAGGAATTGATTGAATTAAAAGAAAATGAGTCGCCTTTTGCATTCAATAATATTGTATCCGGTACGGCTGTGCCTGAAGTTACAAAAAAGAGATATGAGGAATTTTTAGAAAAAGCCAGCAACAGTTTTATTCCGATAATTTCCGTCTCGCAGGCAAAAGAAACAGGTGAAACAAGGGTTATGTTTAAG
The DNA here is from genome assembly GCA_023819255.1 of Candidatus Omnitrophota bacterium. GTDB lineage: Bacteria > Ratteibacteria > UBA8468 > B48-G9 > DTJG01 > DTJG01. The sequence continues at coordinate 43,317 of JAMWBU010000003.1, read as the reverse complement.
GAGGATTTTTCAAAATCCATTCTTCCTGTGGTGAGAAAAATGCTTGAAGAACTCAATATTACTCTTACACGGGCATACTGGGAAACATACAGGGGCAAAACAGGAAGGATTGAATCTATCTGTTCTCTTTATCTTGAAGGAGATGTGCCGGAAGAAAAACTTAAGCTCGCCATTGAGAAATTACATTATCTGCTTGCAATTCAACCAGCCGAATTTGACCATCTTTATGTGCAGGGACAATTATCTTTTTACCAGTACATTTTTGCGACAATTGCCGCAGTTTTTGTCCATACTTTTATTTATAAGAATGAGTTGATAGACCAGCGCATTATGCAGAATCTTGGAGAAAAACAGCTCAAGGACGGATTTTCAAAAAGAATTTTTGAGTCCAACAGGGCAGAATACAGCCGATCTGTAATTATGTCAGCTATCAAACAGAACCCACATTTTATCAAAAAAATCTTTTCAATCTTTGACAGAAGATTCAATCCTTCAGGAAAAATGCTGGGTATCGAGGAAATTATGTCTGAAATACAAAAGTATAAGAATGAAGTCGAAATTGCTCTTGCCGACGACAGGACAACCGCGGATATATTTTTGTTTATGACAAAACTTGTGACAGGTGTTTTAAAGACAAATTTCTATCAGATAAAGAAACGTTCTTTTGCATTCAAGTTAACAAACACAATACTTGACCCGCTTGTTTTTCAAAAAAAGGTTGAAAGCGTCTTTTTTGTCATTGGATTTTATTCCATTGGTTCCTACATGCGGGCTGAGGAGATTGCAAGGGGTGGAATCAGGTTGATAAGGGTGACAACAAACAACTATGAAACAGAACTTGATAATATGCCCCTTCTGAACTACTCGCTCGGGCCTGTTGCACAGAGACTTAAACACAAAGATATTGCTGAAAGTGGAGCAAAAGGAGTTATTGTTCCATACCCAGAGTATGCTTTTGACGGGCTTGAAGCCACCTATGATTTTGCTAATGGCATCCTTGATCTTGTTATTGGTTCGGATGAGATACGTGATTACTACGGAAAAAAGGAAATAGTGTTTTTCGGCCCTGATGAAGGAACAGGCATTTTTATGGATGCTATCGCTCAACTTGCCAGGGAAAGAAAATACAGATACTGGAGAACAATAACGACAGGCAAGTCCACAGGTGTGCCCCATGACGCATTCGGCCTGACGATTGACGGAAGGGTTTTTGAATTATCTGGAGAAAAAGACGGCACCCGGCTTCAGATAGATGGTAAGGATGTTTTGAAAACCACTGACACAGAAAAAATATACGATGTTATCGGAAAAATTATTCATTCCAGCGGTATGACAACAACCTCAATTATGGCATGCCTGCGATCGCTTCTTAAATATTCGGGCATAAAGGAAGAAGAAACGAATTTAATGATGACAGGTGGACCTGATGGAGATCTTGGCGCAAATCAAATACAGTCCTTTAAGGGAAGAATAAAACTGATTATTGATAGTGGAAGTATACTTTTTGATCCGCAGGGGCTAGATAAAAAAGAATTGATGAAAATTGCCTTTGCAAGACATACAAGTCCAAGACTAAACACGCTTTCCTATCCTGAAGAAAAAATAAGTCCTGGCGGATTCAGGATACCAAGGTTGAAACAGAGATTCAAACTGCCGGATGGAACGATAGTGGAAGACGGAAGCTATTTTCACAGAAATTTTCTTTCAGATGTACGATTGCGAAAAGTCATTCAGAAGGCAAATATAAATGTTTTTGTGCCGTGCGGCGGATTCAAGGACACAATCAATATCAACAATGTCAAAAGTTTCCTTGAGCTTTTTAAGGAACTTAAAATTATTGTTGAAGGCGCAAATGTCTTTTTTGATGACGCAGCTCGAGACATTATTGCTGATAGCGGAATACTTCAAATCAGGGATTCTTCTGCCAATAAAGGCGGGGTTACAGCAAGCGCAATAGCAGAGGTTCTTCCATCTTTTCTTCTTGGAAACAAATATGAAGAAATACTTGTTAGAGATCAAAAAGCTAAGGTGGCTCTTGTGAAGTCTGTCTTTTCGATTATTGAGAAAAACGCGGTTGATGAAATTGAGATGCTCATTGCTCTCAGAGAGAGAACTAAAAAGCCCCTGCATCAATTGAGCATTGAAACAAGCGAGATGCTGATTGAATTGCAGCAATTTCTTTATGAGAAGCTGGATGTTCTTTTAAACAACAGGGTTCTTATAAGAAAGATTATTGCTTCATATGTGCCAGAAAATCTTGTTGAAAATCTTGGCATAAACAAAATTCTTCGCATTCTCGATGCGGACGAATTGAAGCCTTACAGGGATGCAATAATCACAAAAAAGATTGCTCAAATGGCTCTATACAAACACGCTATGAACTGGGATGTCTTGAGGGCAAGGATTGAAAAAAATACCAGAGTTGTGGTGGAAGAACTATTTTTTTAATATTCAACGGGTCTCTAAATTTTCAAATTTAACAGGGGAAAGGAAATGAAGATTTCAGTATATTCTTTATCAGCGTCTGACAGGAAAGTTTCTGAAGTAATAAATTTAGCGAAAAAGTATCATTGTGATGGAATTGAGTGGTGGTGCAGGGAAAACGCTCATATTGACCTGACGAACCTGAAACAATCAGCAGATCATGTTGCAAAAATGATGGATGGATCCGGTCTTCTGTGCGCAGGGATTGCTCCATACTTTAAGTTTAATGAGACGAAAGATTACATCAGCTCGATTTTTGAGGCAGCCACAATCCTGAAGACAAGAAATGTCAGATGCCACAGCTATGGCTTTGATGGAAGTATTCCTTTTGAAGAATTGATGAGTAAACAAAGAAAGTGGCTTGAAGAAACTGTTTTACCTGAGGCAGAGAAATTCGATGTGAGATTAAATATTGAACAGCACCACAACAATATATGTTGCACACCAAACGCGTGCAGGGACCTTGTTGATGGACTTCCGGAAAGGCACATTGGAATTATTTTTGACCCCGGGAATTCTGCTGTGGAAGGCTTTACAAGGCCAGAGTATGCAATAAGCGTTTTCGGGAAATATCTTGCCCATGTCCATATTAAAAACTGCAGGCAGTCAAATTCTTCCGAAGGAGCAGTTTCTGGTAGAAAATATAAAATGGAGTTTGGCTCTCTTGAAGAAGGAGATCTGGACTGGCCTGCCATAATAAAGGCGCTGAAAATGGCAAAATTTGATGGTTTTCTTTCACTTGAAGCTCTTGATAAAAGGCCTTCAGAGCAAAAATTTGAGCAGGATATTAACTTTCTGCACAGAATCCTGAAACAATTATAGGTTTCAACAATGAAAGAGGGAACAAAAATGGATAAGGGTTTATATGGACTTATTCCGGCAATTGTCATTCCTTTTGACGAACAATTAAGGCTCGAGCAGGATATTTTTGAACAATATCTTGAAATTGTTTGTTCTGCACAAATTGCCTCAATCGCAGTAAATACGGACGCAGGTGAAGGCGCTTTCCTTTCGCAATCGGAAAGAGAAAGAATATTAAAGATTGTGAAAAGAAAGGCAAAAAATATTCCTGTTGTTTGCGGACTTGGAGCGCAATCCACGCAACAGGCAGTCGAATACGGAAAAAGATATAAGGATTGTGGCGCGGATTATTTTCTTGTTTTTCCTCATTTTGCCTTCAGGGGCGCAAAAGGCATAGACCTGGCAGCGCTTAACTATCATCTGTCGCTGTCAAAAATAGGGGTGCCTGTTATTCTTTTCCAGCTTCAGGAGGACCTTGGAGGTGTTCAGTATTCAGACGAAACACTTGCTCAACTTGCTCAGATTGATAATGTTGTTGCAATAAAGGAAGCAACCTTTGACGCGTTGAAATTCAGAAAAACCAAAGATCTTCTTGAGTCCCTGCCAGAAAAAATTACTCTCCTTACTGGAAATGACAACTTTATCATAGAATCATTCATTCTTGGCGCTCAGGGCGCGCTTATTGGTTTTGGTTCAGTTTTTACTGATATCCAGGCGGCAGCAATTAACCTTGCCCTTGAAAAAAAATTCATCGAGGCGATGAAAACATTTGAGCCGCTTGCAAAATTGTGCGAGTTTTGTTTTTCTCCTCCTGTAAGGAATTACAGGGTAAGAATGAAATATGTCCTTAAAAAACAGAAGATATTTAAAAATACCTGTGTTCAACCGCCCCTGATGCAGATTGACGAAAGAGAGAAAAAGGCAATAGATAAAATCCTGAGAGAAATTCCTTTATGAGCAGCGACAAAAAGCTTTCAGAATTGAGCCAGCATTTTCTTTTTTCTGATATACCGGAGGATTTTTCAGACATTGTGAAAAATGAATTAAATCTTGATATATGGGCAAAATATGGAAATTTAGAGCTAAAAAATCCAGTTATTGTTGCGCCAGGCCAGATGACAACATCGATTTTACAGTTGCATCTTATCAAGCAGGCAGGTTTTGCCGGATGTGTTTTGAAGTCAGTTGTGGCAGAAGATAAAAACCAGAGATGTTCTATGAAAATACTGAGAAAAAAGCCGACAAAGGTTGAAACAGTTTATGATGAAACTGATGATAATGGAGAATTTCCAATCATACACTGGGATGGCGGGCTTGACACAAGGAATCTTGAAGAATATCTTGAGTTTGCAAAAGAAGCATCAAAAATAAAAAGCCCTGATTTTCAGATTATTGCATCTCTTTTAGGGCATCTGCCTTCTTTTGATCAGGATTTTATCGAAGAAGAGTGGATTTACACAACAGAGAAGCTTTATGATCTCGGTTACAGGTTTTTTGAGATTGATTTCTGCCCTTTTTTAAAAGAGCAGGACCATTTGATGAATCAAAAAACAATCCTTCGCTGGTACAGAAAAATTCCAGAAATATTGAAAAAATCCTTTAAGGATATCTCTGTTTTCCCCAAGATTATGAACCTTGACTACGGAATTGATTTTCAGATAAAAATGGTTGAATCTTCCCTTGCTGGCAATGCAGATGGTGTTGTTATTGCCAACAGAATTTATAAAAAAGAGTTTGGTTGTGCGCATGGAGGAGAAGAACTCAGGATCAGGAACCTGCAGCAGGTCGAAAGGGTTCATTGTCTTTTTCAAAATTGTTCTGTTTCAGCAACAGGCGGAATATACAAAGGGAAACATATTTTTGATTATATATGTGCTGGAGCGGAAAATGTTCAGATTCTAAGCTATCTTATGGGAAAGGTAAAAAAGCCATTTGAAAAAAAAGGAAACAGGTTTCAGCAGGTCTTTTATAAGCTTATGCTGGACATTGAAGATGGCTATCTTGCAACCTTGTTGAAGAAAAAGGAGATGTTATGAAAATCGTTGAAAATGGATTGGCTCTGTGCAGCATTTGTTTTCCCAAAAAACCCTTTCCTGTCGAAGTTTTCAGCGCAAAACAGCTTCAAAAATACATCAAAAAAATCTCAGGGGTAAAAATTCAGATTCTTCGCGGGTTTCCAGAATCCGGCCCTGCGATATGCATTGCTGAAAAGACCCACGCTGAATTTGAAAAATCCAGAAATATGGAACCAGAATCAGTTATGAGATTTACGGACAATCAGAGATTTTTTATTGTTGGCGGAGATAAAAGGGGAGTGCTTCTGGGTGTTTACGATTTTCTTCATCGGCTTGGCTGTATTTTTGCCTGGCCGGATATTGAATATATTCCTGAATTGAATACGGTAGATATTTCAGAAGAGTTTTATTATCACAGGCCATTTATGAAAACAAGATTTATGATTGGGCTTGGTGATGAAGATCTGAAGATGATTGACTGGTGCGCAAAGATTGGGATGAGCCATTCAGTTAAGCCAGAGGGTAAAAAGAGCCCGGAATTTCAGGGCGAAAAGGAGTTGCTTTCAGAAACAACAGGAAGATTCTGGGCAAAACAAGCAGTTGAGTTGCGCGGAGAATCAGGGCTTTATGTCGGCGGTCATGCCTGTGAATCCATTATGCCACCAAGCAAATACTTTGATCAACATCCTGAATATTTTGCATACAATCCTGAACAGAAACCAGACGCCCTTCACAAAATGAAAAATGGAAGGGATTCTTTTGGAATATGCTGGACTCATCCAGATGTTAAAAAAATCTTCATTGATTATTTTCTGAATTTTTTCAGAAAACACCCCTATGTGAAAAGATTCTCATTTTTCCCCAATGACGGTCAGAGCCCCTGCTTTTGTGAAAATTGCAGAAATGTTGAGGAGCCATGGCAGGGAATAACAACAAAGCAGCTTCAGTACACAAAAAACTATGTTCTTTTTGCTGCTGATATAGCAAGAGCCGTTGCAAAAGAATTTCCTGATGTGATCATTGAGATTGGCAGTTATGCGGGTCATACAGAACTGCCTGAGGATTTTAACCTTCAGCTTCCTGAAAATCTCGGGGTTATTTTTTGCATCTATGAAAGGAAATGGGACAGAGCGCTTGATGATCCTCCGTCAGACGAAGAACTGAGAAGGACTCTTAGCCAGACAACAGTTTCAACCTATGAGAAGGATGCAAAAAAATACACAATATATCCACAGATTTTTGCCAGGTGGAGAAAACATATCAAAGGACCATTTTATTATTACGATTATCTTACCAGCACGCTTGGATCAATGGGTATGCTTTTTCCAGTGAGCAAGTCCTGTATGAGAACAATCAGGTTTCTCAAAAGTCAGGGTTTTGAAGGATACGGTTCTCAGTGGTTTAATTCTCCTATCATATGGACTTCCTATGGCCTATCTATGTATGTTACAAGCCGCGCAATGTGGGATGAAAAGGCAACATGGAAAGATCTTGCAGGCGAGTACTGTCGAGCGCTTTTCCACAATGCGGCAGAACCAATGGTCCAGTACTATGAAATCCTTGAAAATTCAGCAAGAAATGTGAGATTTGGTATGGGCATACCAGAAATACTTCAGGTTTTTGATACTCAAACATACAGAAGTTGCCTTGATAGGTTAAATCTTGCGCTTAAAATGGCAGATTCAAAAAAGATAAAAAAGAGAATAAAAGATCAGAGAGTTCTTCTTGAGTTCGGTCATCTGTTCTGGCAGACAAGAGAGATTGAGAAAAAGATTGAAAATGAGCTGAAAAACGATAATATCGATGCGTGCTTTTCTCTTCTTGCAGAGCATGCAAAAATTGACGATAAAATTCAAAAACTTTTCAATCATCCGCTTCTTAAAAATTATAAAAAGTGGCGCGGTATCCTTTACAGACATATCCTTGGCTCTGAATCCGACAGAAGAGGCATCCTTAGTGTGATAAAACTTCTCAAGGATGCAACAAACGCAAAGTTTCATAACCTGTGGTACAGGGATTGACTACTGCGGAATAATATCATCATCGCTGATAATTTTCAGGTCAAAAGCAATCTTGAGGGCATACATTGAATGTATCCAGCCAATAGGCCAATTTGCGCACCTGAAAGATGCCTTTATGAATTTTGATATTCTGTCGAACCAGCTTCTGTCTCCGCTCATATAATACGCATAGGCAGCCGGGTTGATGTCACTTACCCTGTGATAGGAAAAAGGAGTCATAAACTCTGTTGAAAGCCGCCACTCTAACTGGTTCAGCATAAATTCCTTAACTTTTCTGTCTTTTGTTATCTTCCAGTACCAGAACATTCCTTCCCAGCTTGCATAATCGCCATACCTTACCAGTTTAATCGGCATTGAGGAAGGTTTTGGAGTAATCATCCTGCCATATTTTTTTGCCTGAACCATCAGGTTTTCCTTTATTATTTTTTCACACGCCTTCAGGTATCTCTGGTCTCTGTTGAATTCATAACACCATGTTAGATTTATCATCGGCTGGCCTGATTCTCTGTGATCTCCCGATATTATCCAGAAATACTCATTGATCCATAAAAGCAGGTTCTCACAGATTCTTAATGTTGCACGCTTGAATTCGCCATCGCCTGTCAGAGCATAGGCAAACAATAGTTCAGTGAACCACATATGGGACGGATACACAGCGCCATCATTATGATTGAGACAGTGCGCTACCATTCCGCCGTTTTGGAGTTTATCAATGCTGAAATCAACAAAGTCAACCTCAAGAATGTGTCTTGCTATTGATATGCCATTTTCAGCGCATGTCCAGTTTCCTGTTCTGAAATAATTCTGGAAATAAACATGCCCGAACATTTCTTCGTTGTTTGCTCCATTATCTCCGTAATCCCAGAATCCAATCGGCTGCATCGGTATAACTTCTTCTGTCCAGCCAAGACTTCCATATGCAATCCCGATCCAGGAATTGAGCACCTTTTTTTCAAAAAGGGGTCGGTTTTTCATATCGTATTCAGGCAGCATATCAATCGCAAACACCTTGCTTTTTCTTACATGTTCAATATCGCAAATTATTTCAACAGAATCCTGAGAAGGCCATCCGGCATTCATTGGAACTTCCCAGTTCAGGTAATTGTCCTGGATTTCCATATCAGAAAGAGATGGATCTATGGCTGAGATTATAAATGAGTGGGACCTTCCTGCTCCCTGAGTGATGAATAAATTTTTTGTCCACACAGGCCATATTCCGAATGAAAAGATGTTCTTTTTAATTTTCAGTTCCTTTGGATAAAGGGTATTCATTGCCAGAAAATGCGCAATAACTCCGCAATTTTCACCAACTGTCGCAATGTACGGGAAAACAAGGCGGTTTCCAACGCTCATCCTGAATTTCACATTCCTCATAAACCAGGGCTTTTCTTCCACAGGGTCGTGCAATACCCTTTCGTCTTTCACAAAGACAAGCCCGCTGTTTGACTTCTGGTGTGTTTTTTCATAATTTTCTAAATCCGGAGTATCAGAAGCAACAATACACAGATCTTCATCGATTCTGAGAAAACCAGGTTTGTAATATCTTGTCAGATTTCTTGCGGCAAAGCACTTTTTACCTTTCTTAACAGATGATTTAAATTCCATATAAAGGGAATTAATGGTAATTCCAGGAACAACTGGTTCTCTGTTCCTGAAACTGTAAGTAATTTTGACATCCTTTCTGCCTGAAAAAATTTCAAATCTTAAAAAATAGTCAAGCATTTCTTTTTTTCCGCAGCTGTGTCTTCCATCAACTCTTACAACGCATCTAATGGGATTTGAGTGTTCTATGCTGATTTTTCTGTTTCCATTTTTTGCTGAAAACTTTCTGCCATTTTTGTCCTTAAATGTGATATCAAAACCATCTGGCTCCATCAGTTCTTTTTTTTCTACAATCCAGCTTTCTATCAGTTTCCCTTTTTCTGATGAGACAACCAGTTCCACCAGACCATTACCAATTATGATATGTTGGCCATTTGAAATAATACTTACAGGATTTTCTGACATAGTTGCAGAAACATCTTCCATAATTTTTGCGGTGATTGTCCTGGTTGATGATTCTTCAATGTCAATGCTGAAATCCAGTAGAGTCCACTGGATGCTTCCATCAGCCCATCTGTTGAGAACTTTAATTCCAGCAGGAATCTGTTTCCCGTTTTCGTCAAAAAGCGCTATTTTGTTTTCATCGAAGACAGCTGCCTCAGGCCAGCAAACACCATAACTTATCGGCTTGTTTTTTATCTTTCTATGAATGCGGTTTTTTAAAATAATTTTCTGTTGCATCTTTTCTCCTTTTTTTGTGTCTTAGAAATCAGGATAGAATCGGCACATCAAGCCATTTGCCACCTTTCATCGCGGATTGATGGGCAATTATGCCCGGGATGGTCCATTCTGTCGCGCGAAATACATTGATCGGAGGCTCAACGCCATTTTTTATTGATTCAATGAAATCCCGTATCATATAATATTCAGATGTTCCATGCCCGCCTCTTTTTGCTTCTTCGGGCGCATTTGGATCTACAATGGAACTGGTAAAAACCTCTCCATCTTCTGGTGTCTGGCCTTTGATGTAAATAAAACCCTCGCCCTTAACGCGACGATTTTCCAGATGTCCTTTTGTCCCATACAGGCAGTACCAGACAAAATGAGGACATGCTGGAACCTGGCTTCGCAAAATTTTGATCACTGACCCCTTTTCTGTTTTGAAAATGCCGAGTTCAAAATCAAGAAACCCGTAATGCTGGCTGTATTCAGGATATGTGTTGAAACCTGTTGTCAATCCGCATGCCTTTATGATTCTGTCATTCATAAGCATAAGTAATGGTCCGAGTGTGTGGGCGCAATACCAGATTGGAGGCCTTTCATGCCTCCAGAAAAACTTGCCGCTTTTCTCATCCACAAGAAGATGAACAATGTTATGGATGTACTCGCCTTCAGCATAAAGAATCTGTCCGATTTTTCCTGCTTCAACAATCTTCTTCCATTCTCGGATATAGTGAAAATAGCAATAGTTTTCTGCCATCATAAACTTCTTTCCTGATTTTTTCACTGCTTCAACCACCTTTTCGCATTCCTCAACCGTATAGGCAACTGTTTGTTCACAGAGAACATGCTTTCCCGCTTGAAGGGATTTGATTGATTGATCTGCATGGAAAGGAATCGGTGTTGCTATCATAACAATATCTGTATCTGCGTTCAAAAAATCGTCAAAGTCAGTAAATCTCGCTTTATCAGGTAATCCAAAGGCATCGCCAACATCAGCGAGTTTGTTTTCGTCTATGTCGCATAATGCGCTAATTTCAAGTTCGGGATGAGCGGAAAACACACTGACAAATCCTCTTCCTCTTGAAAGACCCACGACACCAACTTTCAGTTTTTTCATTGAAAACCCCTTTTATTATACAGAGTGTTTAATAGTTCCATTGCCTTATCAAACATAAGCATAACTCCTTCCACTGATGTTTTTGCGCTTCTTGCGATTAAACTTTCATATCCGCCCTGCTGGTATGCTTTCTGTGTAACAAGATAGCCGAGATAATCACCACCAAGTTCAACCGGATATGTGAAAGGAAAAGGGCTTTCCTTTTTAACTTTAAGCCCCCATTCAACAAAAAGCTCGCCAGGAAAAGAGACAAAGCCGATATTAGCGATTCGCCATGCCTGAATTATTGTTGAATCTTCAGTTTTCCCTTCTTTTTTTAGCGCTTCAATCTCCCGGTAAAAGACCTTTTGGCTTTCTAAATTCCATCCCGAATTTTTTATTCTTTCTGTCTGGTCAATCATAAAATTTCGCCTTGGCACAGTTATCTCAGCTTTAATTGCATCGAGCTCCAGTTTTCCATCATACACTTTTCTTCTTTCAATTGACTCAATGATTTTTACGGCAAGTTCGTTCCCTACCTCTCTGTGTCTTGGTCCTGTGGTATTAATGTCCGCACATGCTCCAGGAAGAAAAAGAGTGGTTACATCAGGGCCAAAACGTTCTCGCAATCTTGCCGCAACAACCCCGGGATAATCTGCGCTGAATTTCAGGCCAAAGTTTGTGTTGGTATGCAGGGTAAAATGAAACATCACTGAAAGAATTGTCCCATCAAGCTTCTCAAAACAAAAAATTCCAATTTCAGGGTCAATAGGTCCTGAGCTTCCGAGAGACTGAATTTGTTCAGGAGCATTTGCAAGAAGCCAGGTGTTTATCGCTCTGCCATTTTTGAATTCAATCCGCCTGTTGTGTCCAAGCCCGTAATGAAAACTGCGCATCTTTGAAAATTTTACAGGTGTTTTTCTTCTGTCTGCTTCAACAATGCACTGCGCCATCTTTTCACAAATAGTTTCAAGCCACCTGTTATTTATATTACTTTCATCAAAAAAAAGTCCACCGGTATAAGGCCCGGTATGGGTATGGCTGGCTGCCCAGACAATGGATTCAGCAAAAATTCCTGTTTTTTCTGAAGCCATCTTTATTCCCTTTTCAGCCAGAATTCTGTCAAGCGCAACAAGGTCGAAAATTACATAAGCAATTCTTTTACCGTTTGACTCAATGACAATTGCCTTTACGTAGAGAGGTTCCTCTATGCCGATGGAAACCCTTGGTTTTAAAGAACCTGCAAGCAGAGTGCCGACAGGTGGAGTTATGTCAATTTCTGCTGCTCCTGCAAGAAGGTTATATCCTTTATTCATTTTTTACACGCATTCAATTGAGCCCATTGATTTTTTCATTCACAGTCTTCAAAAGGCGCCATTAAACTGCCGGTTTCTGACGATTTTTCTGCTGCTTCAATAACACCTATTATCCTTCGAGACTGCTCGGGTTTTACTAAAAGTTCTTCATTCATCAGCAGGTGGTCTGCGATATTTCTGTAGTAATCAACCCATCCTGTTGATTGCGGCGCTTTCACAAAACCTTCCTGCTTTATGCCTGAAACAAAACTTACAAAATTAATCCTGTCTGTTGTCTCCCAGTTAACCTCAATCGCTCCCCTGGTTCCAAAGATTTTCCATTTCGGTTTGTTTATCGCAGCAATTGATGAGATGATAAAGTCAGCCAGCACACCATTTTTAAACCTGATTAACGCGTGCCCGTGGTCTTCATTTGTGACAGAAAACCACACTCTTTTCTGGAAATCGCCATAGATGCTTTCTATTTTTGAAGGAACAAGATTCAAAATCCAGTCAATGAAATGAGCTGCCCAGTCATGCATGACACCACCACTTATGTCTTTGTATGAGCGCCACCAGTAACCTGGATGTCTGTAAAAACCAATAAAGCATTCTATATGAAAAACATCACCGATTAAACCTGATTCAACAAGTTTTTTTATCATAACATAGTCGCCATCCCATCTTCTGTTATGGAACACGCTTAACATCAGATTTTTCTTCTTCGCTGTTTCTATCATCTGGTTTGCTTCACTGACATTTATGCAGAAGGGTTTTTCAATGACAACATGTTTTCCATATGCCAGTGCCTTCATCACAACTTCAAAATGAACATTATGAGGCACAATGCCAATAATAAGGTCGAGTTCTTTCATCTTGAGCATCTCTTCAAGATTTGTAAAACACCCTGAAAGTCCGGGCAGTTCCTGCTTTGCTGCTTCTAATCTTTCAGGATTTGTGTCGCAAACAGCAATAGTTTTTAATCCTGCTGTCGCATTTATTGAATTGCCGTGCGCCTTTCCCATATTGAACATTGGTCCATAACCCACAAGAGCGCAATTGATTGTTTTTTCATTCTGTCTTTCCCCGAGCATCCAGGCAACGCATCTTATCAGGATTTTTCTGAAATTAAAATCTGTCCATGCATCTCTGGTTTTTCCTGCAAGAACACAGCAAATTTTTCCTTTTCCATATGCCCTGGTGAAAACAAAAGGAACCTTTTCTTTTCCAGCGATGGTTGAAAAAATTGTTTCTACATCTGCCGTTTTTGCATCCTGAAGATTATCTGTTAACTGGAATTCTGCGGGAAACCTTTGTGTTATGTAATGGCTTTTGTTTTCTGTAAAAACGCCAAATTGCTGAATGCCAGTATCTTCGATAGTTTTTATTCCGGTTAACTTTCTTGCTATCTCCGTTTCAGCACAGGGGCTTATGAAAACAAGCGCGCCACCAGAGTTTACATATGCATCAAGCTTTTTTTGCTCATCCTGAATTAAATTTTCACTGCCAGCAAAAATTATTACTGCGTCATAATTTTTTGAAAAAGCCCTGGCTGGTTCCACACCGCTTTCCAGCGAAAACCTTCTATCGGCTTCAAAAATTTTTTCAACTTCTGCTTTTGCCCATCTTGAAATGTGCGCACCATCTCTGTCGAAGAGATAGAAAATTTTCTTCATAATTCCTCCATTACTGAGTTTTGTAAATTTTAATTGCGAAATCTTTGTTTATCTCAAGCAATGAAAAATTTAATGTTCCATCATAACTGCTTTCCCTGATTTTCTGAATGATTTTACCCGAGTATGTGTCCCAGAATTCTATCACATAATCACCTTGATTTAAACCCTCAATACTGCACTTGTTATTTTTTGTGATAGGCAGGTCTGCATCAGAAGGTGGTCTTTTGAGACGATCCCGGCTGTATATCCATATAATAGCTTTTTGTTTGCTGGCAAGACAGAGGGATTTAAGATTTTCGAGATTTTCTCCAGTGATAGTAACTGGTTTTGACTCAAAGGTGTCTATTAGTCTATCAATATCCCGTAGATAATTTGTAAGCGCCTTATAATGGAAATAAAGGTTTTTATCCTCAATAAAATTGTGCCACCAGAAAAGAGGCACTGCGGCAAAGTCAAGATGCGCTCCAGCCCATATTCCATTGTGCAGGTCTGCCTCGATGAGTGGTTGCGGCCCTGCGTTCCAGTTTCCGCCATATTCAGAAACAAAATGTGGCTTTTTAAATCTTGCGTTGAAGTCTGCTATAGTTTTGAGATAATCTACGATATTTCCGCTGTTAACATTATAATAGGCATTGGTCAAAACCAAGTCCACCTGCGGAAGCTTGAAGACATCGCTATCGTAAAGTATTGTGTAATGGCCGGTTATCATATGATTATACGGATCTATCTGCGCCAGATAGTCTCCGATTTCAGCATACCATTTTGCAAGCACATCTTTCTTATAAAATTGATTGCTCGAGCCTATCAAATTCATCTCATTGACAAGTTCCCAGGAAAAAATGAAAGGGCTGTATGACCATCTTGCCACTATATAACGAAGCCGCTTTTTGAAGAGTTCTTTTGCCTTTTGATTTACGAAGAATTCTTCTGGTGAATTAAGAAATCCGCCATTGACAACATTATATGGATTATCCTGCCATTCCTGGTCGCAATAGGTGCTGACAGAGCCATGATTGATTATCACAAGTTGTATGTAAATACCGTTTTTTTCTGCCCTTTCCAGAATCCAGTCAAGTTTCCAGGCGTTTTCTAAATTGTATCTTCCAATTCCCTGATATGAGCCATATCCTTTTTTCCATTCAATCGCAATCCACCAGGCAGCCATCCAGGTTTCAAAAAAATTTTCACCATTTTCCTTCATATCAGCCAGCCAGGTCTCAAAATTTATTGTTCCGCTCTGCGCCGCAAGAGGTCTTCCAAACAACTGAGAATATCTATTATCATCAAGAGACCTGATGTTATGGCCTACTGGATAGAAAAAACTGCCATCGTCAAACTCAAAGTATCTGATGTCCTTTTGACTAGCACGCACAAAGCCCTTTTTTGAGCTGGCTATTGCCTTAAAGCGCATCGTCTGGGTTGAAATGGTTTCTTCTCCGCCATTTAAGGATGCGACAATTTTGTATTTATAGACGCCTGTTTCAGTGGGTGAAAACCTTATCTTCCATTCAGGATATCCCTGTGGTTTCAGATTATCCCTTCCATTTATTCCTGGTCCTTCGAAATAAAAGTCCTGGTAGAAAAAGGCAGGCATTATGACTTGTTTTCCTGAAGGGCTTGTAAAGTGGCAGTCAATCGCGACGCAATCAGGGTCAAACGGATTTGAAAAATAAATTGGGGTTTGAAATGTTATTTCAAATTTTTCATAAAGAGGAACTTCTGTTTTGTTAACTTTCAGCGAAGAAAAAAGCACAGGTGAAATTCTGAAATTATCAATGTAAACATTGATAGATGTTTTTTCCTTGCAGATCAATTTTATTCCTATTTCTTTTATTTCCTCGCCGCTGTACTGATTCCAGGGTTTTTTATGTCCTTTTGGAACAAGGTCCAGACTTGAACCCGATAGGTTTATCTGAATCTTTGTCGTACCATATTTGATCGGTTGTTCTTTTGTTTGATACCAGAGCCAATCCCTGTCTTTCAGAAAGACAGAAAAATTAACCTGCGCAACCGGAGTTTCAACAACAACCATGTCAAAGCTTAAGGATTGATAGGATGTCCAGTTTTCATTAATTCTGACAGAAACACCTGCTTGTTCTGGAAATTGAGCGCTTATCTTCATGCACCCAGATCCCTCAGTAGCGTTTTCTTTACTATGTTCTATGGCAGTTGTTTTTGAAAACTCTTCTATGACAACCCAGCCATTTGTGTTTTCTTCAAAGTCAAAAAGGGTTCTTGCAGGCAGGCAGTATCCTGAATTCCACAATATCAAAATCAACGCTGAGAAAAAATAAGTTTTCATTTATATATTAAAGTCCGTTATGGGATATTGTAGCTCCAGCAGTGTTTGTATACTCCATTATCACCTCAACACCTTCGCATAAGCCGGTGCCTACTGTTTTTGCAGTAAACCCGTTTTCATCGGCATGTTGGACAATAAAATCCTTGAAGTATTTATTGCCCGAAAGGTCTATTCCAATCTGGTTTTCATCTGTTGTATATCTTCCATGTTCAGAGAAATAGGTTTTTTGCGCTGTCAGGATAGAACCCAGCAAAGCAGCGCCTTCTGATGAGGCCACCTTTTTAATGTTTGCCCTGTATATGGGTATTGCAATTGCGGCAAGTAACCCCACTATTATAAATACAATCAAAAGTTCAATCAGTGTGAATCCTTTTTTCTTCATGCGCTCCAGACCCTTGGCATCCATAGTGGCTCCTTTTCCATTTCAGCAAAAAGCAACTGTTTGATCAAATACTGTTTCAGTTCCTTATATTCAGGCTCATTCCAGAGATTATTATTCTCATTCGGGTCATTTTCAAGGTCGAACAGTTCCCCGTATTCTTTTCTAAAATAAACCGTAATTTTGTACCTTCTGTCAATGTATGTTTTAAGGTGTATGGTTGTTGGTTCATGTCTGTTCTCGACAATGACCCATTTTCTAACATTTTCCTTTTTCCAGAACAAAACTTCGGTCTGGTCAACACCGGACATGGTTTTTGGAATGCTTAGTCCGCACAGAGACAAAATAGTGGGCGCAAAATCAACAAAAGAAATTAGGCTATCTGAAACTTTATTTTCAGGAAAATGGCCAGCCCACCTTACAATAAAAGGCACCCTCAAAAGATCCTCGTAATGAAATGCGCCCTTTGCGGCAAGATTGTGCTGTCCAATAAGATGCCCATGGTCTGTTGTGAAAATAACGATTGTGTCTTCTGATAGCCCCAGTGTGTCAAGCTGGTCAATGATCAGCCCGATATATTTATCCATTAAACTAATCATTCCATAATAGGCAGCTGTATCCTTTCTAAGGGTTTTCAATAATGGAAGATGTGAATGAAAACCATGAAGACCCATACCTGATTCTCTCCATGACGAAAAATCCGGATTTTCCTTTTGCGTGAGCTGAAAATGAGGAGGATTTTTTTCATGTTCTCCTGGTTTGCCCTCTGGTATTGTTAGATTTTCAGGATCGTACATTGTATCCCAGGGTTCAGGCACAAGGTAAGGAGGGTGTGGATCAAGAAAACTTGCCCACAGGAAAAAATTTTGTCCTTTTCTATGATACTGTTTTAGAAATTTTATTGTCCTTTCTGCAATCCATGCATCGTAGTGAAATTTTTCAGGGATTGCCCACTTCCATTTTTGCTGATGTTTAACATTGCCAGCAGGCCAGCGGAAATAGTTTCTCCATTCTTTAAATCCTTTTTTCTCCATCCACACAGCATAGTGCTGTCCAACATGAAATTCATCAGTGTGGTTTCTTGCAAGTTCCACTCTCTGAAATCCGTAAAAAGGCCCATGAAACTTCTTCCAGAAATCAAGATTCTGCATTAAGGGATTTGATTCTATTGAAGGATACAGGGCTGTATCTTTTAACGGCTGGAAGTGCGCCTTTCCAATGAGTGTTGTCTTGTATCCTGCCTCAGAGAGGTACTTTCCAAGCGTTGGTTCTGTTTCAGGCAGTTTTGTGCCTAAAGCCCAGGCGCCATGCTGGCTTGGATATTTGCCTGTTATTAAAGATGCCCTTGAAGGTGTGCAGGTTGGATTTGTGCAATAGGCGCTAGTGAATCTTATTCCCTGGCTTGCAAGCTTATCAAGATTAGGGGTTTTTATTTCTGGATTTGTGCAGCCAAGCGTGTTATAGTGCTGCTGGTCAGATGTAATAAAAAGGATATTTGGCTTTTTCTTCAAAACAGCCTCCATTATATAATAGTTATTATGAAACAATTTTCCTTGCTTATCAAGCCGACTTCATCAGAGTGCAACTCTGACTGCCTTTACTGTTTTTACAAAAACCTGAGTTTATACAGGGAAAACAAGTTAAAAAGAATGAGCGAAGAAACGCTTCGGACGCTTGTTGAAAAGTATCTGAAAACTGAGCAAGCGCAATATGTTTTTTCCTGGCAGGGAGGAGAGCCCCTTTTGATGGGGCTTGAATTTTATAAAAAGGTCATCTCTTTTCAAGTTGAATTTGCGAGACAGGGTTCTGTTATTGGCAATGGAATACAAAGCAATGGTTATCTTATCAATGACAGTTGGGCTGATTTTTTTTCACAGGCAAAGTTTCTCGTGGGAATAAGCGTTGACGGGCCTGAAGAATTGCACAACAAATTCAGGATTGCGCCTGATGGAACAAATTCTTTCAGTTTGGTAATGAATGCCATAAAATTACTGCACAAACATAATGTTACATTCAACACTTTGACGGTTGTTAGTTCAGCCAGTGCGGGAAAAGCAAAACAAATTTATCAGTTTCTCAAAGGCATTGGTTCTGATTACCACCAGTATATTCCCTGTGTTGAATACGCCAGAGGTGCAACAAGATTACCATGGACAATAGATGGCAAACAATGGGGACACTTTCTTTGCGACTTATTTGAAATCTGGATTAATGATTCTAATAGGGCTTCAATCAGGTTTTTTGATTCAATCATACTTGTTTTGCTTGGCAGAAATCCAGGCATCTGCCAGATGGGAACCAGCTGCTGCCAGTATTTTGTAATAGAACATAATGGCGATGTTTTCCCCTGCGACTTTTTTGTCAGAGACAGTACTCTGCTTGGAAACATAATGAGCAATGACTGGCAGGATTTTTTTGATTCAAAGATATACAAAAATTTTGGAATAAAAAAATCACTGTGGCATCCTGACTGTGACAGGTGTCAGTTTGTAAAATTCTGCGCAGGCGACTGCCAGAAACACAGGATTTCAAAAAATCATTCACAGAAAGAAAAAAGCGTACTGTGCGAAGGATGGAAAATTTTTTATAAAAAGACAATACCCGAGTTTAAGAAGATTGCAAATTATTTGAGAAGCTCTGCTGAATTACAGATTTGATATGTTTCTAAAATTTTTTTTACCGCTTTTTTCACATTTTCCTGCGCAAAATTTTTCCCTGACTTTAAAGCCTTCTGATATGCCTGTCTTATTTCAGTGCCGATATTAATTTTTGTAATGCCATTTTTAACCGCTTCTTTAATACACTGTGGCGAAATTCCAGAACCTCCGTGTAAAACAAGCGGTATTTTTGCTTTTTCATTTATTTTTGCCAGGTGGTCAATGTCAATCCTTGCAGAGGGCTTTTTTCTGTCTTTTGCCGCGCCTGAAATTGCTCCATGAATTGAGCCAGCGGATACCGAAAGCCAGTCAACAGTTGTCTCTTCAATAAATATTTTCGCTTTTTCCGGCTCAGTAAACCCTATCTTTTTTTCAAAAATCTCCTCATAAGGAGGCAGTTTTTCTTTTTCATGCCCTAAAACAGAGCCAAGTTCTGCTTCAACGCAGACTCCTTTCTGATGCGCCATTTTAACTGTTGTCCGGGTAATTTTTATATTCTGTTCAAACGCAAGTCGTGAGCCATCAATCATAACCGAATCAAAGCCAAGTTCAATGCCTGTTTTTATCAATTTCTGCCAGTCGATGGCCTGATAGTTTTCATCAATCACAGGCACATGATCAAGATGAAGAAAGCAATATCTCAAGTCTGCGTTTTTTTCAAACTCAAGGGCAACTGCTTCGATACTTTTTGCGCCAAAGTTTATTATGTCAGGCCTTGAAACCTCAATAATACCTGTGCAATTGCACTCGCATAGCGCATCAGAAATTGGCTTTAACATGGGTAAATACGCAACATTGAACGCAGGTATCAGTATATGTTTTTTATAAGCAATTTTCATCACATCAGAGATTTTCATAAAAGGATTCAAGATTCACCTCAGCTTGATGATTTTTCCTGTTTCTATGGACTTTTCTCCACCAGCGCATATTGCGATACTTTCCCTTCCAGCAACTCCATCTGCAAGCGGATTTTTTCTCGTAAGACAGCATGAAAGAAAATCTTCGATCAATCCAGGGTCTCCGCCTCCGTGTCCACCTGGCCTGAGTTTTACAGGTATAATCTCCTTTTCTCTGGTGTGTCTGTAAACAATTTCGATGTATGGCTTTCTTTCATCCTTATTGGAAACAATATAGGGGTCTATTCCATACATTCTGCCTTTATCTCCAATAAACCAGAATTCTCTTTTATAATCAGGCGTGAACTGGCTTTCAACAAAAAATGCCTTTACGCCATTTTCATAGGCAATGGTAAGAACTTCGTGGTCATATACATCAATTTCTTTTGCAAAAACGCACTTATCTTCGATCTCCATCTTGATATTTCCTTCTCCATAATCCCACTGCACATTATTTTCAAGCAGCGCCTCAGGACAGGTGTTTTTTATTTCACAGCTCGAGCATCTTTTTGTGTTTGATTTATTTCCGCCAAAGACACTGAGCCCGCCTTCTCCATATACCCTTGTGGCTCTGCTGTTTATGACCCAGTTAAGGATATCAATGGAATGCGTTGCCTTTTGAACCAGAAGTCCTCCGCTGTTTTTCCTCAATCTCCACCATCCATGAAAAAAATACTGAGATCCTGTTGAAACAGAGTCCATAGCTCCAGCCATTATAATTCTTCCAATTTTCTTTTCAACATTGACGATTTCATGCATTTTTTTATAAAAATTGTTGTATCTCAAGACAAAGCCTACACACAGAATTTTTCCTGATTTTTTCTGTTCTCTGATAATATCGTCGCAATCCTTCACAGTAAGTGCAAGGGGTTTTTCGCAGAGAACATCGATACCTTTTTTAAAGGCAGAGATTGCGATTTTTTTGTGGGTGTAGTCAGGGCTTGTGATGATGACTGCATCGAGAGGTAAAACGCTTAACATTTTTTCAGTGTCATCAAAGACAGAACTGTCATCAAGATTTAAGACTTTTTTTCCGAATTCCAGCCTTTTTCTGTCAGGATCAGAAATACCCATTATCCTGACTGAATTTCTTTTTTCTTTCATAAGATAAAGGCCATAACACCTTATTCCCCTGTTTCCTGCTCCCACAATGCCAATATTTATAATTTTTTCTCCCATAAACTGTTAATCACCTCCAGCGATTGTTCAACAAGTTCTTTGCCGCCTTCAGGTCCAACAACACAGGAAGGTCCAATTGCGCCGTAGCTTTTGCCTTTAACTGCCCGTTCTGTTGGAAGATATGTCCCGCCACCTGCAAGCTGAACAACAAATGTTTGCGTCGCAGGACTCCGCGCTTTTATCCTGAGCCCGTAATCAAGGTATAATTCAAATGGATTTGTTGAAAAAACCATATCTCCGATTCTTAAGGCATAGATATCTACAGGAACCTTCGGATTCTTTTTGAGATGCTGGCACCTTTCTTTATAACTGTTGTACCATCTGTATCTTCTGAAATTGTAGGTAATATCCAGATACCAGCGAGGCTTGTTTTTCTTTTCAGGATTTTTTTCGATCTCTACCTTCAGTCTATCATATTCTTTTTTATGTTTTTCCGCTTCTTTTTCGAATTCTTTAAGGTCCTTTTCATATATGCCATATCCCGTAAGACGTAATGTCTTATGCGCCATTTTGAACTCAGGCTGATAGTCGATATCCTTTTCTATATCAGGAAGAACCCTTTGAATTCCATCGACAACCCTTATTGCGATATCCTGCCGTTGTGTTCTTCCTGATAGATTCCACATTCGCTGGTAGGCCTGTTTGCATAGAACAACATGCGGCGACTGATCTCCTGCCGTGTCGCATTGAGGCAGCACATATATTTTTTCTCCGAACCTTCTTTTAAGTTCCATCCTCACTTCATTCCAGTAATCAGCGCTGATTACAAAAAGCTGTTCTTCAACCTGCGAAGGGCAGGCAATGTTGACAATCAGTCCTGTAAGATTTTTGCTCTGGTCCCATGTTCCCATTATGTTTATACTGTGGTCTTCATATCCTTCAATGTGGCTGAACAGGCTTTCATTTGTATTGCCATACATCTTTGAAGAGCCGTCGTAATATGTTACCCTTCTATTAAATCCAACCACTGCAAAGCCCAGACCAAATCCTATACCGCATCTATGCTTTTTTTCTCTTGCGTTTTTAATTCCGTGAGCTATTTTTGCGGAAGCGAACTCAATGTAATCAGGAATTTCCATTACAACAAGTTCTACCCCGTAAATATCCTTGATATCCAGTCCTTCAGTTCCTCTGAGAATATCTCCTCCAACCTCAGGCGCAGTATGGGTATGTGTGGCGCTGATGATAATTTCTTCATCCCTGACATCAGGCATCATTATTTTTGTTTTTTCAACAATGGCTTTCCTGAATTGTCCTGGAATTGCAACAAGGTCGCAGCTTACAATTACAGCATGGCTGGTGGCGCCATCCTGTGCCACTGATTCAAAAAAACAAATGGTTGATGTTATAGGGTCTTTAATTCCTTCAGATACTCTTGCAGAAAACTGACCGCAAAGACAGACCGGCTGTTGCGGAGTGATGTCAACATTTTCCCATCCAGCGAAAAATTCTTTTGATTTCATATTTCCCCCTGCTTAAGTTAACCTGCGCATCTGCTGGCAGTAATAGACAACAAGCTCCCACTTTGCATCAGGTGGAATTCTGTGGTCAACACAGGGTATGTAACCTTTAAGCTCAATAAGTTCTAAAAGCCTTTTTATTTCATCATCAACTGCCTTTTTATCTTTTGAAAATACAACCTTGTTCATTCCACCAACACCACGAAGATCTTTTCCGTATTTTTCCCTCCATGGCCTTATGTTTCCATTCCATGTTCCAACTTCTATTGGAAACATTGTATTTACTCCGTTTTCCAACCATACTGGAACAAGCGCGTCAATGTTTCCGTCACAGTCAACGCTGACAATATCTATGCCGTATTTATTCAAAAGGTCGCATATCCTTCTGTAATGTGGCCCTATCTTTTTTCTGAAAACCTGCGGTGATATCAATGGACCATTTTTGAAACAGATGTCTTCCCAGAAATGCGCGAAGTCAAATTTTATACCTGTTTCAAGTGTGGTTTTGACTGCCTGATAACAGATCTCAGCGTTTGTCTCAACAATTTCGTCAAACAATGGTTCATCGTCTACAAGAAGATAACAGGCGCCTTCCATTGTGAGCCAGTTTCGTATCCATCCATAAAGGCTTCCGCAGTAAATGCCATAAGGATAATCTCTTTTTTGATTTTTTAGATAATCAATTCCACCCTGATCAAAAGTGATAATTTTTTCTCCGGCGATAACAGGCGCTTTCATTACCCTGTCTTTGCTCCATTGTAACTTTGGAAGATAAAGCTTTTCCCATGAATCCCTGTCTTTTAAAAGATGGTCAACATCAGCAGGAATAGAACCAGCACCAGGTTTCTGCAATACGATAACTCCGTCTCCATTTAGAATTTTTTTAGTGCCATCAGGAAGTTGTTCTATAATTTCGGGTTCAAAAGGCGGCCATAAGCCCAGTATAGGCTTGAAGACATTATACCAGTTAAAATCAAAGCCAAGTGCTTTACCGATTTCAAAATCAGCAGGATTTCCGTCTGCCCATTTTTCCGCAATTTCTTTTTTGATGTATCCACGGGATCCCCATAACTGTAACGTTTCTTTCCAGAAGCCAAAATGTACCAGCGGCATCCTGTCATAATCCTGGTAATGTAAAATTTTTTGCACTCTTTCCCTGTCTGTCATTCTATCTCCTTTTGAAGTTAAATATATGTTTTCCTGCTTTCAGAAGAATTTTTTTCTCTGGCACAAAGCCCTCTGGCGGTATTAGCACTCCTGAAAGATTTTCAGGGACCTGGACAGAAATTTTAAATAAATCTTTTTTTAATTCCCATGATATAGAAATTTGGCCACCAAAAGTTGGTACAGAGCCCTGTGCTTTTTCAAGATCGAAAAGCTCAGGTTCTATGAGAAACTTTTTGAATCCTGGTTCAAGCGGTTTTACTCCCAGAATATAGGCAGGCAGTATAATTGCCGGCCCTGCGCTCCATCCATGGCATAAGGATGTGTGTCTGTCCCACATTTCCCAGCAACTGGTAGCCCCGAATTCCAGCATAAGTCCCCAGCAATGCCTGATGTAGTTAATTGCTATTTCATATTTCTTTGCCTTCAAAAGAGCAACAAGCGCGTAGAAAGACCAGAACGGGGTATTGATCTTAATAATATCTTCGCCAATGTAATTTCCATAACGACCATGAAGAAACCCGCTTTGAAAATCTCCTGTATTTGGAAGATAATTACCTGTTATTCCTGCAATTGCATTCAATGCTGACTCCCTTTGTTCCTTTGTACCTATTTCAAGCAGGTAAAAAAGGAAGTTTTCGTGCTGAGAGAGAATTTCATCAGATGCATCTGATGGTTTTTTTGGACTTCCATTTTTGTATTTTTTGAATGCCTGGTTTTTTCTCGACCAGTAAAATTTTGCAATACTGTTTTTCAAAACTTTTGCTTTCTTTGCATAATTTTTTGCTTCTTCAAAATCTTTGAGGGTTTTTGCTATCTTTTCAGCGTAAATCAATGATTCAAGAAACCAGCCCTGCACAGCGCCATCGGCGCGTAATTCATCCAGACAGGTCCAGTCGACAAAATTCCAGCCTTCTTTAAGATCATAGAGCCCGTCTTCAGCAGTGTGGGTCAAAAGCCACTGCATCTGTTTTTTTACACCAGGATATGCCTTTTTCAGAGTTTCAAAATCTCCTGTAAAAAGATAGTATTCCCATACAATCACTGGTATTCTCATTGCCCATGTTGGAAGATTTTTTTTGTATGCCCCAGGGCAGACACCAGGCACCCAGCCTTCTTCTGTGTTACTTGAAGTAATTTCAAGTATTGCCTTTTTTGATAAATCATACGCGCCGAAACAATAATAATTCACAAGAGCTTCAATATGCATATCTCCAATCCATTGGGATCGTTCCCTCCATGGACAATCAGTGTATGCGTCCTCCATGCAAAGGTTTACTGTTCGAGCAGAAATCTTATAAATTTCTTCCAGTAACCTGTCAGAGCACTTGAAAAAACCATTTTTTTCAACCGGATAGATGGCTTCATATCCCTTTATTGATTCTACTGTTATCTCTGTCGGCTTGTCCTGTGGATTGAAAAACCTCACGACCATATATCTGAATCCTCTTGGTTGATTTGTCCTGTACGAAGTTGTGCCGTCTCTCAATAGAATCCTTTGCGCCTGTTTGCAAGACGGAGATTGCCACAGAGTCGCCACTCTGTTATCCCAGAGACACTCGCTTTGAGAAAAATCAACAATTGTTCCGGCTGTTCCTTTTATGCAGAATTCAACATACGCAAGTGTTTCAAATCCAAAATCAAGCACAACGCAAATGGCTGTTTTCGGCTCTAATTGCAAGGAAAACTTCTTCCATTTACAGGGTACTTTAATATCAGGAGAAATAACTACTGGCCGGTCAATGATTTTCGCATGCCACAATGTTTCGGCAATTTTTTCCTTATCAAGAAAATCATCGATGTTTTCTATCTGGCACAGATAAACTCTGAGAATTTTTTCCGGTGCAATCGGCTTTTCCTTTAATAAAGGGATTGGTCTCGGAATCAATCTTTCACCAGGTGCCAGTTTTGTCTGATGTTTCTCAATTGCGTTTTTCCAGCCGCTATCATCAAAGTCAGCCATATACCAGTCTGGTTCCTCCAGCTGTGCGTCAAAGCATTCAGGGAAGAAAATTCCTGAAACAGGTGAGTAAGCATGCGCCAGTTTTGTTTTCCATGTCCTATCTGTGGCAGCAATTGTTCTTCCGTCTGATTCTATTTCGCATATCAGTCCTGGTTCGACTGATTCATATAAATTGGTTTCCTTAAAATAATGCTGAACAAGAAACGCAATGACATTTTCACCTTGCTGCAATTGTACTTTATGGGTGTCATAATATGGATTGGCTGGTTTTCCCCTTGCAGGACCAGATCCGATATATTTTCCGTTGACCCACAATCTATACTTTGAGTCAGCGCAGCAGCGGATTGAAGCGATGGCCTTCTTTTGTGACAAAAATTTCTTTCTGAAATAGCAGAATTGAAAGACATCTTCTTTTTCTGAATCATTCCAGATCCAGTACGAATTATTTTCAAACATTTACGCTCCGTTTATTTTTTCTGCTCAATCTTTCTTATAGCCACAGGAAGAAAATCAATAATATCTCCGGCAATCAGGGAATACTGGCCTAATTTTTTTGCCGCAAGGTCACCTGCAAGTCCGTGCAGATATACGCCAATTTTTGCGCTTTCATAAGGAGTAAGCCCCTGAACGATAAGCGAACCAATAATTCCAGAAAGAACATCACCGCTGCCTGCTGTTGCCATTCCAGGATTTCCGGTTTTGTTTATATAAAAGCTTTGGCCATCTGTAACAACTGTTTTATTTCCTTTCAAAACCATAATCACCTTGTATTTCTTTGCAAACTCGATGGCGATATTTTTCCGGTTTTCTTGAATTTGGGCGATTGATAATCCTGTTAAATGAGACATCTCTCCTGGATGAGGCGTGAGAACTAAATTTTTTTCCACCTTTTTAAGGATGTCAAGGTTTTTTGCAAGAAGTTTAAGTCCATCAGCATCTATGACCACGGGTTTTTTTATTTCTGGCAAAAGCTGCCTGAAAAATTCTTCTGTGCCAGATTCTGTAGAAATTCCCGGACCTATAACAACGCCATCTGCGGTCTTTTCAATGAATTCAAGGCACTTTTCAACCGCAAGAATCCCGATGGTTTTTCTTCCGGATTCAGATAGTGGTTTTGTCATTACTTCAGTAAGCTTTACCTCAAAAATATCATTGAGAGATTCAGGAACTCCAGCAGTAACCATACCACAGCCTGTTCTCAAAGCTGAAAGACACGCCAGACAAACTGCACCTGTCAAGCCGGGAGAACCACCTATGACAAATAGATGGCCATAAGTACCTTTATGCGTATCTTTTTTTCTTGGGGGTAGATGGAATCTTTCCATTTTTTGAAATAACGCATAATGCGACTGCAATCGATCTTGTGTGGGATATTGAAACCGATATTGAGTATTCTTCCAGATATTTCTTATCAACAATGACTGATGGCTTTCCTGATTTTGTATGGATTATTCTAATTTTATTGATGTCAGGTGGTTTAAAAGACGAAGATGCTTTTATGAATGCGAATTTAGCGGCAAGACAGCCTGCCATACGAACATTCCTATCTTTATAAGAAGCGCAGTATTCAATCTCAGATGCCAGAAAAAATCGGCTCAGTTCATCTGGTTTTTCAAGCAGAACTGCAATTTTTTTCGCATCAATACATTCAAAGCCGGCTGATATCATGTGAGGGGTTGGCTGATGACACTGACAAGTTTCTTGCCTTTGCTTGTGCCAAAGACAACCATTCCTTCTTTTGCAGCGTGAATCGTACAATCGGAGCCGATATAAGTTCCAGGCCCGGGAACAAAATGGGTGCCTTTCTGCCGCACTATGATATTGCCCGGCTTTACAAACTGGCCTTCAAAAATTTTTACTCCACGGCGTTTGGGATTTGAATCCCTGCCGTTTCCCTGTTTTTTTCTTCCCATAATATTTTATGGTATCATAAACTTTGACGCCGGTCAAATCCTGTAAGACAGAGAATTTCTCATCTTGCAGGATTCACGCTGCGTGTATAATAAAAAAACAAAACAGAGAGGAAATATGACAAAAAGGGAAAGATATCTCAGAGCATTGAGAAAAGAAAAAGTGGATTGCCTTGTCTGGGCGCCTAATTTTGACTACTGGTTAAAGGTTAATACTGCTGAAGGTACACTACCAGAAAAATACAGGAGTATGAGCAGAAACGATATTGTAAGAACTATAGGTGGATACATCTGGAACAGGCAAACAGGAATAAAATCTGTCTATGATAAAAGTGTGGTATTCAAGCACCAGGATACAGAAGAAGGCTCAATAACAGAAATAAGCACCCCGGCTGGCACAGTATGGAATATGTATAAAAAAACTGAAGGAGAACATCGCTCAAAGCATCTTTCAGAGCATTTCATTAAGACACGCGATGACATCCGGGTTATGAAATATATTTCAGAGGCAACATATTTCGAACCTGATTACCAGTCAACCATAAAGGCGCTTGAAGAAACAAAAGATGATGGAGTTGTTCTCAATGGATGTTTTTCAGTGCCTTTTATTCAATTTGCAAAGATTGACGCTGGTTACATAAATGCGTTCTATCTCTGGTTTGATTACAGAGAAGAGGTTGACCGGCTGCTTGATGTTTATTTTAAGAAGTATCTTGAAGCAATTAAAATTCTTGCCGATGGATACGCTGATGTAATTGCGACAGGCGATAATATGGACGGCGTAATGATAACCCCGGCGATATTCAAAGAATATGCGATTCCTTACTATCAAGAATGCAAAAAAATCCTTTCTGAAAAAGGCAAGATTTTTGAAGGGCACTGGTGTGGAAGAACTGAAAATTTACTTCCTCTTGTTCCTGGCTGCGGACTGGATGTTGTTGAGGCAATAGTTACTGCCCCTATGGCAAAGATTACCCTGAAAGAAGCTTTGGATATTCTTGACGGCAGGGTTGTTTTGCAGGGTGGGATTCCATCAGTGATGGTCTGCGAAGAAGGAGGCACAAGAGAGGATTTTGTCAGATATATCAATGAGGTGATAGTCCCTTTGAAAGAGAGAAGGTGTTTTATTTTAGGAATGGGCGATAATGTTCCTCCAAACGCTGATTTTGAAAGGGTTGAGATGGTGAGCAAGCTTATTTCGTAATCAGGGCTCGAGGACAGAAAACCCTGCTTCTTTATCTTTAATGCGAGTTGCTTTCGATTCAACAATCTCAAGAATAATAAACTCCAGTATTTTCCATACTTTTATTCCGGGTCTGATGCAACCGACAAGGGTTTTATTCTTTCTTCCTGTTGCGGCATGCATATGAAGTTTTGGGTTGTTGTTTTCATCCGGGAAAAGGGTTCCTGTTCCGAGAATTTCGCTTGTTCCATAGATATTTTTCAAAATTGGCCTGACCGGGAAAACATTAGCTTTTTCCGGTCCAGACACAAGTTTTCCGCTTCCTATCCCGCCTATCATTATACAGATTGCGCGCAGGATTTTATGTTTTTTTGCAAAATCTTCAATTGCGTCAGGAAGTTTTTCTTTATCTTCCAACCTTATAACAAACACTCTTTTTATCTTCGCCTGGCTGAATTTCATTTTTTCTCAAAATAATCTGAAACTTCTTTCAATTTTTCCCTTATTGGTATTTTCTGGGGACATTTTGATTCACACTCGCCACACTGTGCGCAGGATGAAGCCCTTTCTTCAGGCTTCATCGAAAAATACTTTTCTTCGGATCTCTTTTTTACTCCATAAACATTTGCCACATTATACCAGTTGAAGTTGCCAGGAATATTAACGCCATGCTGACATGGCATACAGTACTTGCACCCTGTGCAGTAAAGATTCAGGAGTTTTTTTCTTGTTTCTATAATTGCGTCAAGTTTTTTGATATCATCGCTATCCAGAGGTACAAAGTTACTGACTGTTTCTATGTTTTCAATAACCTGTTCAATTGCGTTCATGCCTGAAATAGCAACACTAACATTAGGGTTAGAAAGGACAAATCTCAGCGCCAGGCTTGCTGTGCTTTCGATTTTCTTTTCCAGCCATTGCGTGAGCTCTTCAGCAGGATTGCCAAATGTCCCACCCCCAACAGGTCCCATTACGACAACGCCCATTCCTTTTTCGTGCGCCAGTGCAATCGCTTCTTCGCTTTCTCTATATAAAATGTTGTATTGCACTGTCATTGTGGAAAATTCGCCAGTACTGATAATTTTTTTTATGTTTTCAAGCGAATCATGAACAGAAAATCCAGTATAGCGAATTAATTTTTGATCAAGCGCTTTTTGAGTGAAATTCATAAATTGCCTGTTGTGTTGCAGATAGGTTTCCCATCTCAGACTGTGGGTCAGATAAAAATCAATGTAGTCGGTACCCAGTTTTTTAAGGGCTGTTTCGAGAAGTTTCCAGCATTGATCATCTGTGTAGTTATTGTACATTCCGATTTTTGTCTGAATTATTAGTTTTTCCCTCGGAAAGCCTTTTATTGCCATTCCTATTGCCTGTTCACTCTGCCCATTATGATAAAAATGGTGCGAGTCAATAAAATTTACTCCATGCTCAATTGCGTATTTTATTAATTGAGTTGACCTGTCAAAATCAACTGTGCCATCGGGAAGATGTGGCAATCTCATCGCGCCAAAACCCAGCATTGAGACATAATAAGGTGTATTACCGAATTCTCTGTATCTCATTTTTTTTCATATCTTTTAGAAATTTCGGGCTCTATGGGAAACTTACTGGAAGCCTGATAAACCCTTGAACCAGATAACCCTTTTTTACAAATGAAAAAAGTTTTAACCGCTTTTTTATATTTTACTTCTTCCTTGCGGTTATTTCAAGCACACAGGTTTCTTTCGATATAGCATATTGTTGAGAGATATGACCTCCAGCGACCCACACAATCTCACCGCTATCCTCGACGACAAGCGGGAATTCAATGAAGGAGCTAATTTTTTTCTTGTGTGTTTTCCAGTATTTTTTGAGACTGATTTTTTTCCCCATTCCAAGGGGCACGAAGCTCATATTTTTCTCCGGTTTTCTTACAACAAGCCTGTTAGTAATCCTGTCCGGGTTTATATAAGCAATCAGTGGGTCTGGATTTTTCAAAAATTTTTTTGAAAAGCTTCTGAAAGCAGTTCTGATTTCCAAACAGCCGGCAATTTCTGTTATTCCGGGTACTTTTATTGGCACAGGTTTTTCGATGGGAATTTCAAAAGTTTTTTTTTCATACAGGACTACTTTTTCTTCTTTGAATCCCAAATAGATTTTGAGCTTATCAACAAAAATTTTCTTGCGCGAAATAATGGATAATCTTATTTTTTCAATCGTCATAAAATTTGGTGGATGGTCAAGTTTGCAAAGCTCCATCAAGATGTTTCTCAGGAAAAATCTTTGTAAAGAGATATGCATCCTCAAGAAACTTTTTATGGGAAATTCTACAAGCCCGTTTCCTTTCGCGACTTTTCTTTGAATAATTTTTCTTGATTGGGTATCAATGCAGTCAAAATCATCTGTAAGAATTCTGGATGTTCGGTAGATGTTTTTCCTTACTCCTTTATTGATTTTTTCAAACAATGGCAAAATTTGATAGCGGATGAGGTTTCTTTTGAATCTTGTATCAATATTGCTTTCATCAAACAAATATTCGATTTTTCTCTCTTGAAGGTACGAGAGAATTTGTTTTTTTGTTATTGAAAGAAGAGGTCTTACAAGGACTAAATCCCTGTCAATTTTTGATACTGATTGCATTCCACACAGGCCTTTCAGTCCGGTCCCTGTTGCAAGATTAAGCAAAACTGTTTCAACCTGATCATCAAGCGTGTGACCTGTAACAATTGAGCTGCAGCCATATTTTCTGGCAATCTCGACAAGGGCTTTGTACCTTTTTATTCGCGCCTGTTCTTCAAGGGATCTGTTTTTTTTGCGTTTTACCATAATTTTTTTGCAGTGGAATGGCACAGCTAAGCCTCTTGCGAGATTTTTGACAAACAAAATTTCCTTATCAGCGTTTTTCCTCAGGCCATGATGTATGTAGGCAATGTGCATTTTTTCTTTCGCCTGCGAAATATTGTTCGCGCATACATCAACAAGCGCAACAGAGTCAGGTCCGCCAGAAACTGCAAACAGAATTCCTCCGGAATCAATAATGGCGCGGATTTCTGAACTTGCAATGTCGACAATCTGTTGTATTTCCTTGTTCATACAATTACAATAATTCGAAAACCTTTATCAGTCAATAGCAAAAGGCACTTGACAAGTTGCAAAGCCAGTGATATATTGATGAAAATAAAAATTAAAGGAGGTGAGAAAGAATGAATAAAGGAGAATTGATAGAAGCAGTAGCAAAGGTGGTGGGTTCGAAAAAGGCAGCGGCAGCAGCGTTGGATACTGTTGTTAGCAGCATAAAGGCATCTTTGAAAAAAGGAAAGCCAGTTACTCTGGTCGGTTTTGGCACATTCAAGGTTGTTAAGAGAAAAGCTCGCACTGGTCGCAATCCAAGAACCGGCGCCACAATCAAGATTCCAGCAAAGAATATTCCAGTGTTTAAAGCTGGTTCTGAATTGAAGGCAGCGGTTAAATAACACAGGAATTAAATTTGATCAAGATACGGGCCAGTTCTGGCCCGTATCTCTTTTTATAAATGAGAAAACCTTTTGACAGGCCAGTATCTGAATTTTATTTTAGCGTGGACAGATTCGACAGCAACAGGTCCCCATATGCTGCTATCGGCGCTATTATTTCTGTTGTCTCCAAGAACAAAGATCTCGCCTTTTTTTAACTTTACCGGTTCGACGACATATTTTGCTTTTTCAGCAATATATGGTTCCTCAACTTTTTCTCTGTTTCTGTAAAGATAACCATTGTTTCTTATCTCAATAATGTCGCCTTCAAGTCCAACAACTCGTTTAATGATGACACTATTTTTTTCAATCGGATCATCAAGTATGACGATATCTCCGTAATGAAGTTTTTCAAATTTTTCACCAATCAGACGATCCCCGATCTGAAGCGTTGGATACATTGATTCTGATATAACCTGGTAGAATCTTATTCCACGCAGGCCAAAATAATATCCAGTAAGGAAAAGAACCGCTGCGCTTACAATCAATCTGATGGTTCTGAAAATCATATTTTAATTATAGCACAATTAAGGCAAAGTTATTTGATACACTCAGCTTTTTTCAATATATCTTGACACACGGCCAACCTGAAAGGTAATACTATAAAAAAGCGAATCCAGAAAAACCTGGTTATTTTAGATCGCGAAACAAATAGAGGGGATTTTCTTTCAAATATGTTAACTGCTGAAAAGATTGACGAGATAATTGAAAAACTTGATATAGTGGAGGTGGTTTCCAGATATGTGCATCTGAAAAAATCTGGAAGAAGTCACAGGGGACTATGTCCTTTTCATCCTGAAAAAACTCCTTCATTTTTTGTAAGTTCAGAGAAGCAAATCTTCCATTGTTTTGGATGTGGCGTTGGCGGAAACATAATCACATTTTTGATGAAAATGGAAAATATTGATTTTGCCGAAGCTGCAAGGATGGCGGCAGAAATGGCGGGAGTAAGGATTTATCCTGACACAATCAATGATGAAAAACAGGCGATAAAAAAGACGATTTTTGAGGCAAATAAAATCGCGCAGGAATTTTTTTCATTGTTCCTTGAATCAAGTTCAGGGGATATTGCTGTCGATTTTCTTGAGAAACGGGGAATAAGTCAGATTCAACGTAAGAAGTTCGGGCTTGGATACGCTCCATCAGGAGGAAGGCTTGTAGCCTTTTTAATGGATAAGAAACTGAAAATTTCCGATTTCGAACAGGCAAAACTTATTGTAAAAAAGGACGATGTTTATACGGATGTTTTCAAACATAGAGTGACAATACCGATTTTTGACCATCAGAACAATATTGCTGGATTTGGCGCAAGGGCTCTCGAAGAACAACAACAACCAAAGTATTTGAACACGCCCGAAAGCTATGTTTTCAAAAAAGGAAGTCTTTTCTACGGCTTGAACTGGGCGAAAGAAAAGATAAAAAATTCTGGATTCGCTATTATTGTTGAAGGATATTTCGATCTTATAAAGATGCATATGGCGGGTTTTGAAAATACAATTGCTCCTCTTGGAACCTCTCTTACAGAAAATCATCTGAGGCTTCTGAAAAGATGGACAAGCAGGGTACTGCTGGTTTTTGATTCTGATTCAGCAGGAACAGCGGCTGCGTTTCGCAGTCTTGAAACCATCATTGCCGGGGGTTTTGAGGTCAAAATAGGCGTGTTGCCTGCGGGTTTTGATCCTGAAGATTTTATTGATAATTATGGTGCTGATGCATTAAAAAAATTGCTCAATCAATCAAGGGATTTTGTGGATTTTGCTTTTTACATAGAAAGTCAAAAGTACTCGATAGAAGATCCTAAGGGGCGTGCTAAACTTGTTGAAGAGATATTGAAATTGATAAAAAACATTCCTGATGAGATTGAAAGGTCCCTAAGGATCAAGCAGCTGGCAAAAATGACAGGCATCGAAGGCGATATTCTGTTGCAGCAGATGTCAAGAATTTCAGAAAAAACCAAAATTCAAAATGTAGCAAAGCCCTTAACAGGAGAGATTCAGCGCAATGCGGTTGACAATGCCGAAAAAACCCTGATTAAGATTCTTCTTCGTCAGCCTGAACTGGCAAAGGAGATTTCTGGATGCATGGACCTTTTGCCTGATTCTGTGAGGTCTGTTATGGATTGCTGTTTAAATGAGCAGGTTTCTGAAGCGCACATTTCAAAATTTTTGAACAAGTTGAACGACCCTGAACAGGTCAGCATTTTAACACAGGCGATTCTTAAGGAAACAGCAGATTCAAAGCCTGAATTAATCAGAAAAGAATTTTACGATTGTGTGGGAATTTTGTGCAGAAAATCTTTTGAAAAGCGTGTAAAAGAACTGAAAGAAACCATAAAACAAAAAATTGAAAACAACCAGAACTATGAAAAAGAACTGGAAGAAATGAATTTATGCATTAAACTGACATCACAAAAAAGTCTTGACCCATTTTTGTCAAGAACCGAAAGGAGCAATGATGGCGAAAAATAAAACCATTGAGAAAAAAAAGAAAAAGTTAGTATCTCGAAAAACTAACAAACCTGTAGAGAAAGAGTCGAAGAAAAAGAGTGATAAAGCCACTTCAAAAGTACACGACAAAAATTTTGATGTGCACTTTTCTGAGGAACATTTCAGAAAAGCCAAAGATCAGATTCTGGCTCTCGGGAAAGGGACAAGAACTGTTTTCCTGGAAGATATAAATAAGTTTCTTCCGATTGATACTCCTGGCGATAAGATTGATGAACTTTTTGATGAACTCGAGGAAATGAACATAGAGATAGGCGATGATCTTCTTGCAGAAAAAGAAACCGAACAGGATACAAAGGCGCTTCTTGAAGATCTCAGGAATCCTTTGAGGGCATATCTCAAAGATGCGGGCTCCTATAATCTGCTGACATCAGAGGAAGAAGTGGAGATAGCAAAGGCGATGGAAAAATACAAAAAAGCCCTGATTCAGGCTGTTAAAAAGCGGAAAAATGGAAAGAACCTGGCATTGATATGCAAGTATCAAGAGGGGTTTATTGAGGCAAGAGATAGATTGATCCATGCAAATCTCAGGTTGGTTATCAGCATTGCAAAAAAATACTCAAATCCAAAGCTTTCCCTCAGGGATTTGATTCAGGAAGGGAATATAGGCCTGATGAAAGCAGTCGAAAAGTTCAGGTACAAAGAAGGTTTCAAATTCAGCACTTATGCAACCTGGTGGATACGTCAGGCGATTACAAGGGCGATAGCAGACCACTCTGCGACAATCAGAATACCCGTGCATATGATAGAAAAGATAAATAAACTCAGTAAGGCATACAGGTGGCTGGCGCAGAGCCTTGACAGAGAGCCCACAGACGAAGAACTTGCAAAAGTGCTCAACACTGACTGCGACAAGGTTAAAAAAATCAAGAAATCTATGAGACCCGAACCTGTATCACTGGACATGCCTGTTGGCGACGAAGAGAGAGCAACGGTTGGAGATTTTATTGAAGACGGAGAGGAATCAAGTCCGCTGACGCATACAAAAAGGACTCTCCTCAGGGAAGAGCTTGAAAAGGCGTTTGAGGTACTGGATGAAAGGGAGGAAAAGATACTTCGATTGAGATTCGGGCTTGACACAGACGGCTACGCGAGAACTCTTGAAGAAGTCGGCAAGTATTTCAACCTGACAAGAGAAAGAATCAGACAGATTGAAGGAAAAGCCATTCAAAAACTGAAACACGCGCCAAGGGCGGAAAAACTTAAGCCATTTCTTGACCAGATAAATTTCACCTGACCTGGACACTCTTTGAATTTTATAAAATTTCTTGGAACAGCAGGAGCCCGATTTGTAATGATAAAGCAGCTTCGGGCTTCTGGTGGAATATGGATTGAGATTAACGACAGTCGAATGCTTGTGGACCCTGGTCCAGGAAGCCTTGTAAAAGCAAATAAATCCCGTCCCCGCTTGAGCCTTTCGTCTCTTGACGCGATATATGTTTCACACAAGCATATAGATCACTCAAACGATGTAAATGTTATGATTGAAGCAATGACTGATGGCGGTTTCAGAAAAAGGGGTACGCTTCTATGTCCGGCCGAAGCAATTGATAATCCAGCTGTGGTGTTTCCATACGCGCTTGAGCTTGTTGAAAAAGTTCAAATTCTAAAATCAGGTGCTCAATACAATGTGAAAAAATTGAAAATAAATGTGCCAGTTAGACTTCATCATCAGGTGGAAACATACGGATTTATTCTTGAAAGCGATGATGTTCCTTCCATCGGATATATTCCTGATACCTGTTTTTTCCCTGAAATAATAAACGCCTATGCAGGAACAGAAATAGTTATAATCAATGTTGTGTTCAGTCAGCCAAGACCGGACATAATGCATCTGAGCCTGCCTGAAGCGCTTGAAATTATCTCGGGAATAAAGCCTGAAAAAGCTATCCTTACACATTTCGGCATGAGTATGCTAAGAGAAAGGATATGGGAAAAAACAGAAAATTTGTCAGAGAAACTTTCTATTGATATAATGGCAGCATCAGATGGAATGACACTTGAACTTTAACTGGAGCCAGCGATGCTTCTTGCTTCTGCAGGAACAAAGAAAATAAACTGCAAAATTGGCGACAGCCTTATGGGACAGCTCCACATAAGAAATTGCGATTACATCAGGGACGACCTTGAAGCAAACTGCGTTTTTCTTTCTGATGGCAGGGAGAAGATTATTTTAATCAGCTGCGATTTAGCAGTGCTACTTTCAGATTTTGTGGAAAGAGTCAGACAGGGTATTAGTGGAAAAACTGCAGTACCATGCCAGAATATCCATATTTTCTGCACACATACCCACACAGGACCTAATACTGCTGGACTTCTGCCTGATGACCCGGTGAATGCTGAATACCTGAAAAATCTTGAAAATTGGCTTGTTGAACTTGCACAAGAGGTTCATTCTTCTGCAAAAGAAGCAAAGATTGCTTCTGGAAAAGGGAATGCTTTGATCGGATATAACCGCAGGGTGTGCTGGATGGATGGCAGCCATACTATGTACGGGGATACAGCAAAAGATGATTTTGCTGGAATTGAAGGACCTGAAGATTCAACCCATTGCGTTGTGTCAATTGTTGATAAAGAAGGAAAGCACATTGCAATTATTCATAATAATGCGTGCCACTCCACAACAGTGGAAAACAGCAATTTTGTTTCTGCTGATTTTCCCGGTGAAGCCAGACGTTTGATAAGGGATATGCTGGATAGGAAAGACCTGCCTGTGCTCTATATTCAGGGCGCAAGCGGAGATCTTTCACCCTGGAATCTACTGAGTAAAAAAAAGAGAGTTCCTGGCATTCAGAGAATGAAGGAAATCGGAGCAGTACTTGCCTGTGAGACACTTAGAATTATTTCAGAGATTGAATATGAAGATGAGGCTGTTTTGAAAAACGTTACTGAAAAACTGATTATGAGGGTAAGACTGCCTGAGCCAGACACACTCAAAAAGGCGCAGAAAATTGTTGAAGACGGAGAGAAAAAATCAGGAAGATGGAAATATGTTTTGAACTGGAGCATACTGAAGCTTTATCAGGATTACAGGAATAATCCTGTAGAAGAAATACCTGTTAGCGCAATCAGAATTGGAGATTGCGGCATAGCGACAAATCCATATGAATACTATTGCCAGTTTGGAATTGATATACGGCGAAGAAGTCCGGCGAAAATCACGATGATTGCGCAGCTTGCCGATGGTTGGTATGGTTATTGCCCTACAGTTTATGGAATTGTTGGAGGCGGCTATTCAGGAATGACAATCTACTGGACAAGACACCAGTTTGAGGCAGGTTATATTGTTGCAGACATCTGCGCAAGATTACTCTATAAACTATGGAAACAGGAGGAAAGATGGCAGAAAAACTCGCAATCAATGGTGGAGACAAATTAATTCCTGATGGTTTTATAAAAAGCTGGCCACCGGTAGACAGAATTGACGAAGATTTTGTGCTTTCATCCCTGAGACAAACAAATCACGCATTTGGGCCAAACTGTAAAGAATTCGAAAAAGAATTTGCTGACTGGAATGGAAACAAGTTTGCAATCACAACAAATAGCGGAACCGCGGCTTTGCATATGGCTGTTGCAGCGTGCGACTGCGGTGCGGGCGATGAGGTTATTGTGCCTGCATATTCATGGTCTTCAAGTGCAACATGTGTTCTTCACCACAATTGCATTCCAGTGTTTGTTGATATTGACTTTGACACAATGAATATTGACACAAAAAAGATTGAGGAAAAGATCAGTGAAAAAACAAAAGCGATCATTGTTGTTCATCTGCACGGATTGCCAGTAAACATGGATGATATACTTTTGATTTCAAAAAAATATAACCTGAAGCTGATTGAAGATTGCTGCCAGGCGCATGGTGCTCGATTTAAAGGAAAAAAGGTGGGATTGTGGGGTGATTGCGCTGCGTTCAGTTTTAATCAGAATAAGTGCCTGTGTTCCGGAGAAGGAGGAATGTTTGTGACTGATGACGAAAAAATTTACAAAAAGGCGCTAACCCTGTGGTCTTTCGGTGAAACAAGAACACCTGTTGAAAAGAGAGATTACCACGCATATGCGCTTGGATGGATGTACAGAAACAATGACCTTACCGCAGCATTTGGCAGGGCGCAGCTGAGAAAACTTGATGATTATCTTGATGTCCAGAGAGAAAATGCCGATGCTCTCACAAGCGAGTTAAATGGAACAAAGGGACTGATTCTTCCTTTTGAACCAGAAAATTGCCAGCACAACTGGTATAATTATACGATTCGACTTGTTCCAGAGGAACTTGGATGGAAAAAAAGCCCACACATTTTTAGAAATGCCGTGATGAAGGCAATCCAGGCAGAAGGAGCAAAGGTTTCTGTATGGCAGAGTTTCATTCTTCCAGGGATGACAGTGTTTCAGGCAAAAAATGCCTATGGGAAAGGTTGTCCCTGGTTATGCAAGCACAGCAGGCAGGTTTTATATGATCCAGACGAGTATCCGGTTGCACAGAAGCACACCGATACCCATTTTGGAATGACAGAACCTCTGAGAGCTCCAAATCAAAAAGATGTTGCGATAATGGTTGGAAAGGCAATTAAAAAGGTCCTTGACAATATTGATTCACTTGATATAGAAAAACTGGGAAGTTCCTGATATCAGGTTTTCTTATAGAAACTTGCGCCATAGGAAATAAATGTTTCGCACATTGCCTTTATTTTTTCTTTTGTATGACCCACTGCGTCAGGGGCGCCATACCATTTTGCAATGAAACCCCCATTATATCTTCCAAGCGTGTCAATGAGCTTTTTTGCGTAATTTCTAACATCATCAACTGTTCCATAATTCATCGTTTTTTGAATATCAACAGGACACCAGAAACACAATCTTCCGCCAAATCTTTTTCCAAGATTTTCAAGGCCCATATTTTCCTGCTGGTCCATCTGTATTACCTGCAAACCTGCAGCGATTAAATCATCCAGCAGGTCTATGATATATCCGCAGGAATGAAGAAATGTCAGGATATTTTTCTTCCTGGCATGTTGATAGGCCATCTTATAATATGGCGCAAAAAAATTATGGAATATTTCAGGCGAGACCATTGGTCTGTCCTGAAAACCAAGGTCGTCTGCTGAACATATACCATGTGCGCCTGCTTCAGCGACCATATCAATCTGGTCAATCGCAAGAGCGGCAAGTTTATGCAAAAGTTTTCTAAGATTATCAGGTTCAAGATATGGATCTGTCCAGGCATTTTCATGTCCACGAAGGTATTCAAGCCTGTGCATCAGTGAAAAATCAATGCTTGCGAGAACAAATTTATCTTCTTTGTTGCCAGCGATTTTTTCTTTCATTGCAGAATATCTTTCTGGAATTTTGAAATCCGGCCATTTGAAAGAGTCAAAGATTTCATAAGATTTCAAAGGATGTCCTGTAACCTGGCCTTTTGTAATGTCTCCAGAAAGTCGCTCCCACACGCAGTGCCATTCGTCTTCCCATTTTGTATCGGTTGGTGGAAATGATGGTTTCCAGTTCGGGTCAGGTTTAATGCCAACTCCAATCATATCGCTTCCGTATTCGTCAGACAGTGTATATGGAATCCTTTCCGGTCCCTGAAACAGTACAGCCCTTGTTATGAGTTCTTTCCCGGTCATCAATTTCCCCTTTCAATATATTGTTGTGCGCATAGATTTGCCAGCGCCCTTATTCTCGCTATAATTCGTGTTCTTTCGCCAACGCTTATTGAAGATCTTGCTTCAAGAAGATTGAATATATGAGACAGTTTAAGAATATAATCATATGCAGGGTAGAAAAGTTTTTTCTCAAGGAGTGATTTCGCCTCCTTTTCAAAGCCGTCAAAACAAATCCAGAGTAGTTCGACATTTGCTTCCTTGAAACCAAAAAAAGAATACTGCCTTTCTCTTTCCTGATGCAGAAATCCATAGTTTGTGTTTGAGCCCCAATCGATGTCAAATACAGATTGCTTTCCTTGAAGAAAGCATGCAATCCTGTCGAGTCCATAAGTGATTTCGACGCTTACAGGATCAAGATCTATGCCACCTGCCTGCTGCATATATGTGAACTGGGTTATCTCAAGGCCATCAAGCCATACCTCCCATCCGACACCCCATGCTCCAAGCGTTGGCGCTTCCCAGTTATCTTCGATAAAACGAAGATCATGCTTTGATACATCTATTCCGAGAGTTTTCAAGCTGTGTATATAAATATTCTGGATGTCTGATGGGGGCGGTTTCAGAATGACCTGCATCTGGTGGTGTTGATAGAGTCGTATTGGGTTTTCACCGTATCTTGCGTCCGCAGGTCTTTGAGATGGCTCAAGATAAACTACATTCCACTTCTTTTTTCCAAGAATTCCGAAAAATGTCGCAGGATTCATCGTCCCTGCGCCAACTTCAGTTGCATAAGGATGCCACAGGAAACATCCTTTATTAATCCAGTACTTCTCCAGAGAAATGATAATATTTTGAAATTCCATGGCAATAATTATAACACATTTTACACTACCTTGCCTTTTTGTTTTTTAGTGATAAAATGCTTTTTCAAGTTATACAGATGGCTTTTTTACAGGGTTCAATGAACACAAAAATCAGTTGCTTATACATCGCGCCAAACGGCAATGATCATTGGTCAGGGCTATATCCAGAGCCGCTTGTTGATAAAGCAGATGGTCCTCTTGCGACAATTGAGGCGGCAAGGGATAAGATCAGGAAATTGAGAGTGAAGGATAATGTTTCAGGCAACATTACTGTTTTTATTCGCTCGGGCAGATATACAATTCAAAATACGATTGAATTTACACAGGATGATTCAAATGTTACATACACGAATTTTCCTGGTGAAAAGGTAATTTTTGACTGTGGGTTAAAAATTACTGGCTGGAAGAAAACAACTGTCAACGGCATAAGCGCCTGTGTCGCAGAAATTCCTGAAGTAAAGAGCGGAAAATGGTATTTCAGACAGCTATTTGTCAATGGAAGAAGAAAATCAAGAACAGTTATTCCAGAAGGCAAAAACAACTTTTTCAAGGTAAAAGATGTCTTTGATAGAGAAGGAAAGACAGACCTTTTTAGTGGCAGTAATTCCTTTTTCTTCGATAGGGGCGACATCAAAAACTGGACCAACCTGCAGGATATTGAAATTTTAATGTTCCATAAATGGATTGAAGAGAGGATGCCAGTAGAACGAGTTGATGAAAAAACTGGCTTTGTCATTTGTTCAAAAAAAACCGTTATGAGGGTTGAAAAAGATACCAGATACAGGATTGAGAACGTTTTTGAAGAATTGAAAAAACCAGGGCAATGGTATCTTGACAGAAATTCCGGACTTCTTTACTACATTTTAGAAAAAGATCAGACAATTGACTCCATAGATATTTACGCACCATTGACTTTGCAGGCGATTAAAGTTGTTGGTGACCCTGAAAATAACAATTTTGTTGAAGGTTTTAAAATCAAAGGCATAATAATGGAGCATACCGACTGGATACATCCATATGGAGAAAATGCATCCTGCAGCCAGGCAGCGTACAGAGTCCCTGGGGTTGTCTTTTTGAAAGGATGCAAAAATTGCGCAATAGAAGATTGTGAAATCAGACACTGTGGATGGTACGGGATTGAAATATCAGATGGATGTTCACAAATAGAAATCAGAGGCAACAGGATATGGGATATGGGTGCTGGTGGGGTAAAAATAAATGGTGGCGACGCCCGATCGCCAGCGTTGTTGAGAACGCATTCAATAGTCATTTCAGATAATCACATTTATGGCTGTGGAAATGTCTTTTACAGCGCTGTTGGAATACTATCAATGCATTCTGCAAATAATTTAATTTCAGGTAATCACATTCACAATCTTTATTATACAGGTATCTCCTGTGGGTGGGTCTGGGGGTATTCTGAAAATGTTTCAAAAGACAATATCATTGAAAATAACATCATACATGATATTGGGAAAAGCCTTTTGAGCGATATGGGAGGAATTTACACGCTTGGTGTGCAGCCAGGCACAGTGATCAGGGGAAATACCATTTACAATCTGGAAAAATCCGAATATGGAGCATGGTGCATCTATCTTGACGAAGGAAGTTCCCATATTATTGTTGAAAATAACCTTTGCGCATTTACAAATAGCCAGATATTTCATCAACATTATGGACGGGAAAACATAATAAGAAACAATATCTTTGCATTCGGGGAAGAAGGAATCATCGGTTTTTCAAGAAAAGAAAATCATAATTCATTCACATTTGAGAGAAACATACTTTTGACAGACAGAAAGCCATTTTTTATTTTTGGCTATGGCTGCCAGGACGCAGGGGGTATCATAAGTGATCTCAACATATTCTGGGATATTTCAGCAAGAAAGGTTGAATGGGGCATTATAAAAAGAAAACAGGACAAGAAACTTTCTTTTGAGGATGCACAAAAAAAAGGATTTGATATACATTCTTTTTTTGGTGACCCGGGATTTGTTGATCCTGTAAAGCTTGATTTCAGTTTAAAAACCGAAGATTCAGTAAAATCAATTGGTTTCAAGATTTTCAAAACAAAAATTACAAGGAGAAAAAATGGGAAAAGATGTCTCGATTGTGC